>JANQHV010000066.1 GCA_028282505.1 SAR324 cluster bacterium
CAGGGGCTGAGCAACACCGGAATGAACAACAGCTTGTTTTTCTGTTCCCGGTCCAGGAGAAAGGGGATTTCTTCTTTAACACAGAATTTGGATGCCAGGTAATTTGCGCTGATCAAGCACACTGCTACGGCTGCCTGAGACATGGCTTTTTCAATTTCGGGATACCATCGGTCACCTTCATCGATTTTCCGGTCATCCCAAACCACCACTTGATCTGCCATTTCCAAAGCGGTTAAGTAGGGTTTGAGTCGGTCTTTCCAGACTTCGTCTTTGTGGCTGTAACTGATAAAAACTAAAGGTTTGTTGCTCATGGTTTGTTTGCCGATTGATTTAATCAACTCTTTCAGAGTTGGATCTCTCAGAGGGGCTTCCCCCCAGGGTGGCACTTCGTTGACCCTGGGCTAATATAAATTTCTCCTTCAGAGAAAAAGAGACATTCCTAATTTTTAATTTCGTGCAGTGACTTAGCCTTCTTTGGTGTTTTTCCTGGCTGATGATGTAGAGTACTGGAACGACGAAAAAGATCTTTTTTAGTGTTTTTCGTGGATTTCGTGGTTATCAACAAAAAGCAAATTTATTCCAGATACCTATCTATTAATTTCTACCACATCATGCAGGAAAATCAAAAGGAGAATGTTGAGGAAATCAAGGTGGAACTAACATTTCAACTGATTGCTAATCGCTCCAAGGCGTCAATAAACAGTTCTTGACTCCAGAGCTTCAGTTCTTGTGAATCTTTGATAAAAGGAGAGACATCAAAAAATTCTTAAGGCTGTCCCTTCATAAAAAGCGGTATGCTCAAAAAATTTGGAGCGCCATAATCCTAACAGTGCCAGGTGTTGAATGATTTCCTTCAGTGCATTTTCATAGTCTGCTGGAGTTTGAGCAGAATAGGATTGTAAAAGTGAATTGAGTGCCGGGTCCATTGCGATGTATTTATGATGAGGAATTAGAGTGAGTTTGCAAGTACCACTGCACAAAGCGACTCACCAACTGGTTCTTGTAACAAGTCTGGATGGATTTCAGCAATTGGCAGTCCATTTCTGCTGAAGCCTCTAAATCAACTCTCAAATCAAATTCAAGCAGCTGTGCTATATCTTGCTCCGTTGTTAAGGGAAGAGTCGCTAATTTATCGCACAAGGCTTTTTCTCTGGAAGCCATCAAAAAACACAGATTTCCGGCATATGCCTGTTTTCGACCGATAGGGAAAATCCGGTTATTTAAATAGTGATAAGAAAATCGGCCCACTGGTGTTTCAAACAGCTTATTCCTTTTGTTGGTCATGCAAGTCACCTCTTCCACTCGTTCGGGAATCATCCCCCAGTACGATAATGCTGATTCCAAAGAGACATAAGAAGGACCATAGATCAGGTTGCTCAAAACCAATGGATCGATGTTCCCTCCATATTCTGGAGCAAGAACATACAAACCCTTCTTCACTCGAATGATTTCTTGCTGTTGTAGCATCCGGGTGATCTTGGAGCGAGGGGAGCGGTAGGCTTTCAGCCGATCCATCAGGTAAGTGTAGTCAAAAGGATGATCAGGCAGGGTCAAAAAGAAAGGCTTCATATTTAATCCAGTATGTTTAAAAAAATTATACATACTGGTTATTTATTAAATTAATACACAATCAGCAAGGAAATAATGGGGAAGGCATTTTTGATGGAGTTCGCGAAAATCACGAAAAAACACGAAAAACCCATTTGCTGTCGTTCCTTTGTCTTGCTGCGGAATGTCAAACTGACAACGAGTAATGGTAGCACAGCATTCGCTTACGGAGCCTTACATGGCGGCCCAAGATCCAGTGGTCAAAACCCGGCACGTAGGCCGGCGCTACCATACGTTCATCATTTCGTTTGGCCTGGAACGGAACACAAAACGACGAAAGACCGTTTCCTCAATTCTTAATTCTTAATTTCTCCAGCTCTCCATCCCTACGATGATAGCCCGTCTCCTCAATCAATTGCCGGGCCGCCTCGACATGCTCCTGGAACTTGTCCTCCATCTCTTTCTGGCTCAGACGCAACCGTTCCCCCTGTTCCAGGATTTCAAACTGCTGGCACGTCTCCCCTCCTTCCGCTAACTGCGCCTGTATCAGACGAGCCGCTTCCAAATGATAATCCGTCAGGTGCAAACGCATCTGACCATAGTCTGCAATTTCATAAGCTTCGTCCAAATCCGTCCAGGCCAGCAGAAACTCTCCTTGATGCCGAAAAAGAGTGACACGGGCCAGCAATCCCCACGGTAAATTGTGCTGTGTCCCAGCTTTCCGTAAACCATCCACGGCCTGTTTCAAATAGTCGGCTGCTTCGGATAAATCCACCCTGAGCACAGTCGAAGGGTCCTTGAGCGTAGTCGAAAGGTCCTCCGGAGCCGAAGAGGCTGAATGCTGATCAAAGACTTCCAACATCAATGCTTTGCCGATGGTCAACCTGTCGAGAGCAAGATCTAAAAGCCAGTTGTTTCTTTTTGCTATCGCTATTGCTGTCCGTGCCCGTTCCAGCACCTCTACATAATCTCCCCTTGAAAGCAACAAATCACAGAATTGAAAACACCGCAAAGAATAGAGATACGGAAAGTCTGGCTGTCTCTTTTGCTGCATGGCCTCAGCTTCCAAAAATAATTTTTTCGCTGCTTCGGTTTGCCCAGCTTGGTGTAAGGCAACAGCATGAACTGTACGCATAACTTCCATTAAAAAACCATCCTTACTCCGATCCGCATAAATCACGCTCTGTGCTCCATATTGTTCTGCGGCTGTCACGTCCCCAAGGGTGAGAGACAGTTCGCTGAGGTTATTGGCTGCAATTGCAACATCTTTCTCGACATTCTTATTTTTATATAGCTGCAAACAGGCTTTCATGGGCTGAGCTGCTTCAGCCAGTCTACCCACAGCACGAAGCGTAAAGCCTGCCCAGCTTAAAGTCGTAGCTTTATCATGCTCACTCAAACTGGAAGCCGGTTGATCCCACAACCTTTCAAAAAAATTGGATAAACAGGCAAGGTCCGCCCCGAAGGCTCCTAGTTGTTTAACAGAATATGCTTCATTTTCTCTACGGATTCTTTTCCAATAAACATCATCTAATGCTTCCTGATGTTTTCCGGCCAAATATCCGTGCATCACCGCAGCAAAGAGTGGTTCCATTTCTTCCAGGGTGTCAGGATATTCTTTGTCTGGCAGGTTTTTGTAATAGTCATACAGGCGGGTATGGGTTTCTTGCCAGGCCGTTGGATTTTGTTTTTGCAGTTGATCGCCAAAGTGTTCCCGAATCAAAGGATGGCAATCGAGAGCGTTGGGGCGGTGTTTGCTTTCCTGGGCTAAAAGGTTTTCCTTGCGTAGGGTGATGATGGCCTGCCAAAGAGCCGCTTCTCCTCTATCGGAAAGATGCTCAGTTAATCCTTGAATCACGGGTGGTTCCATAATCTTGCGGATGGCCTCCAGATGAGCAGGCCGGTCAAAGAAGCCCAACAATTGCAACAACTCGCCTTCGAGTTGGCTCATAAAACGTTGGGAGAGGGCAGCAATCACCCGGCGGGGGTGCTTGCCTTTCTCTATAGGGATATCCAGGTCAGGAATTTCAAGCGCCTTTGGGATATGATGACCAGGGATGTTTTGCAGATACACTGGCAACAGTTTGATGGCCAGGGCGTGGTAGCCAAATTGGGCGACGGCTTCTTCTAGTTCCTGATCGGTACCTCGCACCCCTCCCACACGCAATAAGGCTCTACCGGCGTTGGCGGATAGTGTTTCCAGGTTGATTTGTTTCGTCTTTTCTTCGTATCTGGCAAGATCCGCCACCGATTCGCGGGAAGTGATGACGCAAAGACCATTGTTACTCTGAGCCAGAGAGCGCAGCAAGGCGGTCAGTCCCTGGTCTTTGATTTTGCCTCGTTCGAATTCGTGAGACGATTGCAGGGGCTCCATGCCGTCCAGAATCAGCAGAGTTTTCTTTTCCTGAATCAATCGGGCCAGGCGTTGTCCTTTGTCCCAGGCAGAACCGGATTTCGGATCTGAATCGCCAAACCACTCAAGAGCTTCAGCAATGAAGACATCGGCCGAAGTGACCCGCTCATTGTTGCCTTGGCTGTAAAAGGACCAGGCAAAAACCCGCTCAGCCTCTTTGTAGTGATCTTTTTCCAGGTAGCCCAGCCATTTGTTAATCAACGTTGATTTGCCCACACCACCCCAGGCGATGAAGCTGATCACGTTGGTTTTTTCCGACTCCCAGGCTTCGTCCAGCCAAGTCAGTTCCCTTTCACGACCAAATAGCTCCGCTCCGCTTTCGGGCAGGCGGGTGATGTCGATTTTTTCGGGTGGTTTCCATTGGATGGTCGGAGTCGGTAAACGATAATCGGGATCATTGATCTTCCTGAGAATACGACTGGATACATCATCAAAGACCACCTGCCAGCTGCAATGCGGAATGATTGATTTGCCATCACGGGGCAGCATTTGGATTTCCTTCAACCAGCGAAATGCTTGCCAGGGACAGGGGCTGAGCAACACCGGAATGAACAACAGCTTGTTTTTCTGTTCCCGGTCCAGGAGAAAGGGGATTTCTTCTTTAACACAGAATTTGGATGCCAGG
>JANQHV010000069.1 GCA_028282505.1 SAR324 cluster bacterium
ATTAAAATGAAAATGAAAACTATTTTATACATGCGTTTTTCCTGGATCATCAATTTAGGTATGTTTGTCTTTACGCTTCAAGTAGATGCTCGTAAACAGAAAAAACAGAATACAGAAGCCAAAAATAATTCCAACATTTTTTAGCATGACATAGTACATTTGTTGTTCTAACTTCATAAAATCAATGTTTTTGATGAATCCAAAAAATGCATCAGTCGGATTGTAATTGCCTCCCTTTCGAAAAATGATTTCACTGAAATTATTAATTAGTTCGATGCCAGCAAAATTATTAACATATTGAGTCACTTGGCTTTCGACAGAGACCATTCCTTCTAATATCCATCGGACTGGCATGAGTCGTGAGATAGATTCTAAAGTCCAATGCATAGCACCAATATGCTTGAGAGCACCAGCCAGCATAATCTGAGGAATCAAAATAATAGGTAAAATCGACATTGCAGCTTCTGTGGTGGTGACCAGAGAAGAAACAAAAAAACCAATCAATATCCCTGTCAATGAGGAAAGGAAAAGAAAAGATAAATACAGTAAAAAAGAGCCACTTAGTCCAAGAATCGGCCAGACAATTAACAACAACACAGAACATTGTGCCAAAGAGAGAACGCTCAATACACCCAGTTTAGAGCAAAGATAAGGCAAAATTTTTAAATTTACTTTCCGTTCCCGTTGATAAATAGCTTGTTCTACCACGATCTCCCGAATTGAGTTGGTGGTTCCAAACCAAAAGCCGGAAGCTGCCAGTAGAAAGAGAGCAATCAGCCAGCGTTGTGCATCTAGATTACTGGCAAAATCGTAACTTTCCTGACCATCAGTGACAGTTAACACACAACTGGGACCAGAGCTATCTTCTTGACAGGAGTTCTTCAATTGTTCATTCTGTCTGTCACGTGCGATAATTGTTTCGACAGACTCTCTCGATGTTTCTATGATAGTTTCGATCAAATTACGGTGTGAATCAGGAATCTCTTGCATCCTGTTCTCAGCTGGTGATGCTTTATATTTTTTAAAAATATCTCCTGCTTCTTCTGGAAAAAAATAATATAATAGTAATTTGACGATACCTTTTTCATTTTTGACAGCATATTTTAGTGTTTCTCCTCCCGCAGGATTGGGGCCATTCAGAATATGCAAAATTTCCGGGCGGACCTTTTGGAGATTGAGTTTTTGTAATACTTCATCTGTGACGCGATAATAAACAATTTTATCTGATGAGGATTTACTGGTTTCTTCAGCTTCATAGTAAGCACGTGCTTCTTTAAACTTCACACTTTTTATGTAGAGAACATTGTTATCTTCTGTCCTCTGACTGTAGGCATCAAAAGAAATTCTTAAAAAAGGATCAAACAAGTCTTCGATCTTGTCAATATTTCTTGAATCGTCTTGATGGGAATGTTGTATATCCAACATTCCCATAGCAGTTCCATCTTTTTTCTGAATAGTGCCCCGGACCAATGAATTGCCTTTGATGGCGGCATCCTCTTCTTTTTGGCTATAATCACGCAGCGACATATCATTCAAACGATGGCAATTTTTATCCAACAGGCGATGCTCTTTCGTTTGCTTGTCTCTTGCAAAAGATTCTGTGGAGTCCACCCCGCAGTATTCTCTAAGGTAGTTATTGAAAGTCTTTGTGACACCACCAATATCATATAAAGCTCCATTGTGTAGCATATTGTCATGATTTCCACCAAAGGCCAGTAATAGAAACAGACCAATAATAGGAGCTTGCACCATCAGCATCAGAGTATTGATGACATCTTTTCTCTTGATTGCGGCATACCGTTTAGTCAGTGTCCACCATTGTACAAGAGAGTTAACAGATGGTGGTTTTGTCCCTTTTTTTGGTCGAGGCATTTCAGTTGGAGAGGATGGCAGCCTGTCGAGGACAAAGCTTTTGTAAAAACTGCCTTCCGGGTGTGCAGGATGTGGTTTGGGGTTTTCTGCTGTTGGTAGTTGCTGATAAATAATTTTAAACTTATCTTCTTTGGTTAATTCCCCTTTTTCCTCTTTTGCTTGTTTTAATGCCTCATCGAGAATGGCTTCCTTGGGTTCTGTTTCCAAGGCTCGCAAAATATAATCGGCAGGATTGTCATTTTCTGAGCGTTGTAGACCAGTGGTATGTTCAAAATAATCAGCTGCTTGAGCCGTTGGACCATAATAAGCTAATTTTCCGCCTTTTCCGAGAATGGCGATATTATTCATACGGAGAAAAGCTTTTTCACTGGGTTGATGAATCGTCAGGATGATGGTGCTTCCCAAAGAGGCTTTTCTTCGGAGCAATTCCATCAAGTTTTCAGTATCCACAGAGGACAGTCCAGAAGTTGGTTCATCCAGAAATAAGATATCAGGATCAGATAACAATTCTTGGCCAATGTTGACACGTTTTCGCTGCCCTCCACTGATTCCACGTTTTTCTGGAGTCCCTATAATTGTTTCTCTTAACGTATCTGGTACTTGTTTTCCTTTATCCTCTTTTCTTGTTTCAATTGGGCCGAATTCTGTTGGATTTCCATGCACATCTTTGGCTAAGATGTCCCGCTTTTCCAATCCTAATTCAACCAGTACTTTTGTCACTTGAAAATGAATACCATCTTTGCTACTCACGTTTGATTGAATATTGATGCTGTTTTTTCGCTGCCCCATGCGAAGTCCCGCTGTATATTCCAGTGATTCTCCAACGGTTAATTCACGATGAATGATGTCTTCCTGGGGAACATAGCCAATTTCCTGACGGAACGGATTGTTATCATCAAACATGTTATAGGAAGTCTCCTGTCCGTTTTTTTCCATTACCCCTAGAGTGACAGTGCCTTTCTGTGGTTGATTATATCCATTCATCACATTCATCAAAGTGGTTTTTCCAGATCCACTGGGCCCCATAATACCAACAATTTCATTAGGACGAACAGTTAACGAGACATCATCCAAAAATACTAAATTTCCGGCTTTCCGAGAAGCACCCATAACGTGAAGCGACATGAGGCCAGCAACGGTTTGGGTTTCAGCCTGCAATGTGCTCAAGTTTAAATTAACCTGGTAAGGTCCTATTTCAATTTTTACTTGGCCCGAAATAGCAATTCGTTTTTCGACAATTTCTCCATTCACCCGTGTTGGGTTTTGACCTGTATGAGAAATGAAATACTGACTGCCTTCTTTGACGATTAGGGCTTGCTGACGAGAAATTCGCGGATGATCAGTAACAATATCACAATCAGCAGACCGGCCAATCGTAATGGTGGTCTGATTAGGGTCAATTTCAGCAGAAGTCTGAATGATTCGGGTGGATTGAAAGAGTTGTTGGTCACCCTTTGGTCGAAATTGGGCCAAAGAAACAGAAGTATCCAGGCCCAAGGTAACAACGGCATCCCACTCTACTGGAAAAAATGGTCCTCGTTGCGGTGCATCTTTATTACCAGGAGCTAAGCGTTGACCATTAACATAAGTCCCATTCAAACTGGTATCTGTCAGGTACAAAGCATCATCAATTTTCCATAGCATGGCATGTTTACGGGAAATTTTTATGTTATCCATCAATACTGGAATATCTGGATACCAGTCTATTTCCGAGTCAGGCCTGCCGATCCAATATCCTTCTGCCTTTATGATATCAATTTGTACAGGATTAATTATTTGCATCGTTCACTCCTCAACTGCTTAACTATTGAGCTTAAGTATAACTGCGATTAAGCAGAACTCAAAAAGTATCATGCGTTCGCCGATTTTTATTTGCATCTTATCCCATCTGGTACTTGATAGGCACTACTGGGGCCTGCTTCTCCCACCTTAACACTAGTTGCTTCAATAGTTGCTTTGAGTGATTCATTGCCTTCTTTTAAAGTTCCTTCTGCGGAAAGAACTAAGCCCGCTAAATTACCACTGGAAACAATGCCTCCCTTCATATTTATTGTAATTCCTCGACTTTGATTGGAAAGCTCATAAAAATCTACATTATTTCCGAGTAATTGTCTGGAACCAACTTGTTGATATCCAACTCTTTGTTGCGTTTCAGGATGATGGGCGTTATTGAAAACAATTCTGAGGATATAAACCAGTTTGGCATTCTCCACAGGCAAAATACGGCATTCATCTTCATCCAGATTAATCATTCGCACACTTCTTCCCCCTAATAGTTGCCTTAAGTTCAAAGCAACTCCTTGTTGTCGTGCAGCTTCTTGTGCGCCTTTATCTTTGATATAACGGGTGAATTTACCTCTATCGGCTTGTTGTCCATTGATAAAAATATTATAATTATATTCTATTGTTGCGCTATTAAAATTATAGACTCTATCTAACTCTTGAGCAAAAGCTATTGTCCCCACGAGTAAACTCATTATTATCAAAAAAAAATACTTTTTCATACGACTCCTTATTATTTAATGAAAGACCTTGCATGACAAAGGTCCAAAGAGGAAGTAATTACAATACTTCCTGGCTTGAAAAAAATAGTCATTTTGATGGTGCCAAATAATTTCATTTTGTTCTTTTCGATGTGTTTCAGTTGGAAAATGCCTCATGCAATGCTTTTTGTTTATTTGCAGTAATTTTCCTCATATCAATGGGTGGTAATGAAAATTCTATTGGCATCGTTTGAGTTTCATTGCCATAATGAATTTGGAAATGGCCACTGATTTCTAATAGGGGAGGAGAAAAGAAATTCATTAAGAATCGATATAATTTTTTATTTACATAGAACTGAAGTTCAATGGGCAAAAGGTTTGCGGGATCATCTGACAGAGTAAAGTTGAGAGTGTGTTGTTCTTTCTGAGAATCGTAGAGGAGTTGTTTTTTTCCAGAACCTCTCTTAATGCGTTCTACTTTGTAATTAAATCCCTGAATGCTGATATGTGTGGGGAAAGGATCAGGAAGACTTAATACGACAGTGGATGTAAGTGGGTAAGTGGCATCTAAATCGATTTTCTGAGATACTTTAAGTTGTAACTCAACATGCCTATTAAACGAATAAGGGATAAATAATATATGTGAATCAACCTTTACATTTGCGACCAATTCTATTTCTTTTGCAGAAGAGGAAAAAGAAAATGGTTGGTTTTCCATTTTTTCAACCAAAAAAATGGGTAGTCTCAGTTCATTTTCTTTTTGTAAAGTAAATTTTTCAATTATTTTGCCTTGGGCAAAGGCTTTGTTGTTCACTAAAATTTCTACCTGGAGTTGATCAATTATAATGGGAAGCCATCCCGTATAGTTCACATGAGACTGTATTTGCAGCCCCACTTTATTTTCTTGTGGGAGAGGCACCACACTGAATTTTTCAATGATAACTGCATCGAGATGCTGCCAAACTGCAATGCTTATGAATATGAGCAGAACGGGTATAGTCGTTAAATATTTTTGATTTATTTTCATTTCATTTTTTAAAAGATTTATAAACTAACCAGATACAAGTTTTCCCTCTCTTTGCATAAAAGGGTTTGTTGATAAAAAATGAGCCTGCTGGATGAATGTACCTAGATGAGGTTTAAATAACAAATTAGTTGACTTTTGTAAATGGGGAAGGAGTACCTAATTTTTTGAAGAAAGAGTTTTTTTCAAAAAATGACAACTTTCTCCTTAATTAGGGAGGAATACGATATCTTTGTTAGCATATATTCCCAAAAAATGACCACTACTAGTTTCATTTTTTCCTTTTGTTCGAACAGGTAAAAATCGCCATTCTTTCATGACTGCTTTTGCTGCTTCCAAAAAGTTTTTATCCTTGTGATACACTTCTGTTTGTATATGGATACTACCATCCTGTTGAATAGTAACAGTGAATGCTGCTTCTGCCCCATTCTCAAAAGATCCTGTGATGAGAGGTGATTTTTGACAATAATAGGGGGCTGGTTTGGGACGATCTTGCTGCTCAGTGTTTTTTTGTTCCCACCCAAAGCATTTTCCAACAGGCAGTTCTTCACTGTCACTCATCAACACGGCTACTACAGCGATAACTGCAATCAATGTCGTTGCTAGAGCAATCCACTTGTATGGAAATGACGGTGAATGCTGTTTTTTTTCCTTTTCAGGAGGATCCTCCGGTGAAGGACCAGGACTGGCTCCTTTGATTGCATGATTCACTGCCTTTCGGAAAGCCGTCATTGTTTGGAATCGAGTATCAGCATCAATATTCATGCCTTGGCAAATAACATCTTTCAAAACAGGAGATAGCATTGGTACATCCGCCAATTGCTCCTCCAATGGATCGGAATTAGACATTCTACGAGAAACAGAATCTGGAGGAGTTTTGCCTGTAATACAATATACAAGACTTGCTGTAAAAGCATAGACATCGGTATAGCGGTCTTGACGAGTGTTTGATGCGTATTGTTCAGGTGGAGAATACCCGGCAGAGACAATTGCATTGAGATTTTGGCTTTGTTGACCAATTGTATGTTTAGCTGCACCAAAATCAATCAGGACCGGTCTTTTTTCCTGATGAAGAATAATATTTTCAGGTTTGATGTCACGATGGAGAATTTGCTCATGAATTCTTTCTAATGCATCTGCAACAGGCTCCAACCACTTCCAAGCAGATTCAATCGGAAGCTTGCCATTTTTTTGCACATATGATTCCAGGGTTGGACCTTCTAAAAGCTCCATAACAATGTACGCAGTCGCATTTTCCTGAAAAATGTTATGCACCTTAACGATATTGGAATGTTGAAGTTCTTGCAATTGATACAGTTTACGCGCTTCGTCCACGAATTTTTCAAATCCATACCGAAAGAGTTCCTGTTGTTTTTGGCTGGTGTGAGGAAGAATTTTCGAATTCCCTGTGTCTCGGGAAGCATACTGTGCAGGGTAAAATTCTTTGATCGCAAGTTTTGCATCCAGGCCAGGATGGTAACCTCGGTATGTAATTCCAAACCCACCTTGAGCGATAACAGTTCCTATGTAGTAATTGTTTTGTAAAATAGTACGAGGAGGCAAAACATAAAGTTGATGATCTACATCTTGAGATTTTCCACAAACCGGACAGGTAGGTTGTTCTTTTTCAATAAAGCCCAAATGGAAGGGACAAAAGAAATCGTTCATAGCTCTTATCAATGGTCTAGCATTTTGCCTGAAAGCACAGGAGGAGAACTGCCCCACCTGATTTTTAGTACTGAAAATGTTTTTATCTGATAGTCGATAAAAGCAACGCTATGTGCTTGGAGGAAAACACTTAAGGCGTAAAGAAACTTTACCTAGTGTAATTGCTGTGTTGTCATGAAGCTCTGTACGCTGCTGTATTCTCTCATCATTGACAATTGTGCCATCATCCGAGTCACAATCAACTATAAAAAAATGCTCATCTTTGCAACGCAAAGAAGCATGGACACGGGATATATCCGGAATTGCAATATCACAAGAATCATGACTACCAATTAAATTTTGTCCTTCATAGACAGGATAGTCCTGATAGATCATATCTCCAGATATAATAACCATCCATCCAAGAATGGCTTTTTTTTCTTCTGGTTGCTTTGTGATAATAATGCGAGTATATCCTTGTTCTGTTGGTTGTTGAGTGGTTTGTTGCTGTGTAGAAAGGTGACTATCTCGATCTAATGATGTTGCTGTTCCTCTATTTGGTGCTGGTTGCCAGTTAGGAGGTGATTGCGTATTTTGTGTAAATTCTGTTGGGGATTGAGCAGAAAATTGCTGTATTTTAGGGTCGAGTTGTGTTTTATTTCCTCCTGAGAAAGAGGTCGTTGAAAACTGATTGGGGTCGAGTTGTGTTTTCATGCTATCTGTAGATGATTCGATAGGACAGAGTCCCTGGATGGATGACTTATCCGGAGCACGGCATGTTTTATCTCGTTCAGGATCATAGGCTTCTGCACAGACACTACAAATTCGTACAGTCATTTCTCCACTCCTTCTTAAAATTGTTTAAAGCGTAAAGTAATTTCCCCCAATCGCAACTCGGCATTATCTGGAAGTGTTACAAAACCTTGTCCTGGTTGAATTCGTACACCATTGACATAGGTACCATTTTTTGAATTAGTGTCAGCAATCAGCACTCGCTCCTCAGACTTCAGAAGTTTGGCGTGTTCACCAGATATGGTATTGTTTGCAATTTTCACATGACACGCTCCATCACTACGCCCAATCGTGACCTCCACTCCATTCAAACGAACAGCTTCTCCTGCCTGAGATCCATCTTTGAAGACGAACCAGCCTAACGGTGGCATTTTTTGAGGAGACTGCCCTGGGATTACCTGCGTTTTAGAAGAACATGACTGGCATAATGATCCAGGTTCTCCCTCAAAAGGAGTTCCACAACTGTAACAAAAAACCATAACACTCCTTTCTTGAGGATAAGTCAATCTTTCTGAATTACTAAAGGAAGTATCACATTGAGGACATTTCAAGCCCCCATCAGTAATGACATATCCGCATTTTACACATCGATGAATAGACATAATTCAATTATAAAATTCAACTTTCTCTAACATAACTCAATTCCAATAGTCAAAATATTAGTGGCTTTCCTTTTTCTATGGTTTGGGGGTCACTGATTTCAAGTCTGTCTTCATCTGGGGCTTCTCGTATAAGAATCGCCATCTTGATCGTATTAATAACTGAAATCTCGTCTCCTGATTTGATTTGTTCATTTGCCTTTGGAAAATATCTTTCATACTGGCTCTTAATTTTTTTGGTCGATCTATCCCAGATTCTGTTGTTATAACAGCCTTGGAAAGAGTAATCCAAATAGCCTTCACAAATCTCCTGAAAAAATTTTTCGTAAGTAAACTTGTCATCAAACACAACAATCCATCCTTCTGGAGGAGGGCCTTTGATTTCTATTTTAATCACATGTCTTTGTTCAGTCTTTGGTTTTTTAGCAGTAGGTTTAACTGGTTTGGCTGGTTGTGTTTGTGGTTCAAGCGCAGACTGAGCAACTGTTTGAACTTCTGGTTTGGTTCCTTGCGTGCTTGTTGGCTCCATACTTGGGGTAATCTGAACTGCTGGTTTAGTCGCAGGTTGAGCAGCTATTTTAACTTCTGGTTTGGTTCCTTGCGAACCTGTTGGTTCCTCGCTTTGAGTAGCCTGAACTTCTGGTTTAGCCGTAGGTTGAGCAATTGTTTTAGCTTCTGGTTTGGTTTCTTGCGTACCTGTTGGTTCCTCGCTTTGAGTAGCTTGAACTTCTGATTTAGTTGCCGGCTGAGTCACTGGTTCAACTTCTGGTTTGGTTTCTTGTGTGCTTGTTGGCTCCACGTTTTGAATAGCCACAGGCTGCGCTTCTGATCCCGTCTCTTTCTGAGTGGCAGTAGGTTCAATGGAGGATTTTATTTCTTTAGTATCGGTTGTTTCTTTTGATTCATCCAACATAGTCTGTATTTTGGGATAAAAAACTCCCAATGCTATCAATATCGCAAGAAACGGAATCAGGGCAAACGAGATGGCTCTTGATTTTTTTGGGGTGGCCCTGGAAGCTTTTGGATTTGAACTACTAACCTCCGTTTTTCCTTTTTGATCGGGAATAACTGTTTTCAAGGCGATTAATGTGATGTTATCTGTTCCGCCTGCCTTGTATGCTTTTTGAATGAGCTGACGAGAAGCTTCATCCATTGTTTGAGTAGTCGCAAACGTTTCTTGAATGATTTGATCATCAAGCTCTCCTGTTAAACCGTCAGAGCAAAGTAAAAAAATATCATTCGGTTCAAGGGAAATCTCAAAAAAATCGATACGAGGCTTCGCAATTCTTGCCCCAATCGCATTTGTGATATAATTAGAAGGATATTTTTCAGCAGCTTCTGCTGCTGGCATTCCATTTCGAATAGCCTCCATCAAAACAGAGTGGTCATGAGAAATCTGCGTCAGTTTATTTTGGCGAAACAGGTAAGCCCGACTGTCTCCTACATTAGCAATGAATATCTGCGACTCTAATTGCACCAAACAAACGGCGGTAGACCCCATTCCTTCAAGTTCGGGTCTTTGTTTGACCTGATCCTCAATGACTAGAGCAGCCCGATTGAGTGCTGAGGTAAGAGCATCACGAGGAGCAAGGTCCAGATGTTCAAAATATGTTTGACTGACAATAGAAACAACTATCTCGCTGGCAATTTTTCCCCCAACAACTCCTCCCATCCCATCAGCCACAATGGCTAAACGTCCCTTATGTGAAAATGAGATGGGATCTTCTGGTTCAAAGTATCCCACGGAATCTTCATTAGCATTTCGTACTTGTCCTTTATCAGATGCAATGGCGATATCTATATCCGAACGGAGGGCCTGGTCAATCGGGGTCATAATTATCCTTGGTGAAAAATGAGTTTAATTGCTGTAGCTAACATTATAACGTCACCATTCTGTAATAGTTTTCTCTCATTTTTGGGCAATTGTTGGTTATTGACAAAAGTATGATTCCTGCTACCTGGATCTATAATGTACCATCCATTGGCAGAATGACTAATTTTACAATGTTGGCCAGAAACGTATAAAACATTTGGAAAGTGTAAATCATTATTGAGATTGCGGCCAATTGTAAATAGAGGTTTATTTAATGGCGTTTTTCTGCTCCCATAAATGATAAAAGCTTCCTTTTGGAGAGGCATGGATTGTTGTGGTAAAGGTTGAACCTCTTGTATTTCATGAGAAGCAATCCGCTGAGGATTCACGTTAGAAATGAGTGTTCTTGGTTTTTCTACCCACCCTTGTTTAAACGCTCCATACCAGGCAGCCCCACAGCTAACAGTCTCTTCACGACATGTGAGAATAGGTGGGTGGTTATTCTTTTCAAACAACAAAGGTAAGGGTGCCCAACTGCCCGCAGCACCTCCTAATAAGATGGAATTAATTTCATGAAACCCTGTTCGATGCATATCAAACAAGCTTTTTAGAGAAGCTGTCATCTCTGCCATGAGAGGCTCCCCCAATTCACATACTTTTGAAAAGTCCAGTGGCAAGCGAAGGTTTTCAAAATTGATTGAAGAAGGCACTTGCCGTGTCAACTGACGCATAGCTACGCGTACAGAGTCACACAATTGTTGTTCCTCATCAAGGTTATACCGAGGATCTTTCCGGGTTTGTGCAATAATCATATCAGCCATGTAATCTTCAATATTTTTTGCCCAGCATCCCAATCCCCGATAACAACTCAACCCAAGACTATCTTGACCAACTTTTCCCCAAATACGGATGTTCTGATCTGTTCGGATTAATGCCATGCTGTAAGAAGAGGAGCCAAAGAGAAAAGAGAGAATGAGCTGATTCTGGGGAAGATGTGAATAAAATTTTCCAAAAAATAAAGCTAACGGCCGAGGTATGCATTCAATGACTTGCAAACCAAAATTTGACATAAAATGCTTTAACTTTTCAATTTGAAATGCTTCCCAATTATAAGGAACTGCTATAGTAACCACATTTCCCAAAGGAAGTATCCGCTGAGCTATTTTTTCAAAGGCCAAGTGGAAAAACCTTTCATAAGAAAAAGTGTGACCTCCAACTTTAAATTTATACTCTGCATTATTGAGATGATAGAGCCATCCTTCTGCAACAGGAGTACGCTTTCTATTTTTCCAGGCTTCTAATCCACTAATCACGTTTCCTCCCTTGAAACCAAGTAGTGAAGGAATGGTGACTTCTTGTTCATCAGTGGCTACGTGAAATTGACTCTGTTGGTCTAAATATGAAATTCGATATCCAGAATGTCCTAAGTCAATACCAATCGATACAGGCGATGCCATGAATTTCCTTTTCTGTTAACCTGGATATTTAGTAAATTTGAATAGTAACGAACCAATGGTAACTTGATCTTGATTTTTCAAAATGGCTCGTTGGATACTCTGATGATTAATTTTCAAGGGATTGGTTTTACTTTTATTTTCAATGGAAAAACTGCCATTGTTATTTGTGAGTACTGCATGGATACGAGATACTGTAGGTTCTCTCAACACCAATTGATTGATTTCGGGATTATTCAATGAGCCAATTGATATTTTATCATTTGCTGATGTCAACTTAAATTGCATGCCAGTTCCAATCCCTTCGATGATTTCTAAAGATGCTAACACGTTCCCTGTTTCCAATTCTCCGTAAAATTGATGAGAGCCCATCAAATGATCACCCTGAATTCCCAAATTGGGATCAATTTGTGTCTCTAATTTTGTCGGATCAATTTGTGTCTCTAATTTTGTATCTCCACCAGGTGAGTTTACAGAAGCTTGACCTGGGATTTGTGTCTCTAATTTTGTATCTCCACCAGGTGAGTTTACAGAAGCTTGACCCAGGGAAGTTGACAATGATTTACTAATGGTAGAAGAAGAGGCATCCCTTGTTTTTTTAGCTGATGTTGTTTCTGAAGAGAGAGAAAGACGACGGGTTGTTTTTGAGCGTCGACGTATCCCCCAGATCCCCCCAATGAGGAATAGAATTCCAATTCCTCCACCAATTATCAGGAATAGATAGGTTGTCGATGCTTCAGTCTGAAGTTCTGCTTGTTCTGTATTTCTTGTACTCTCAGCTGGGCTTTCACCTGGCTCCAACTGTTCTGATGTTTCTGTACTTTCGGGTTCGGGTTCAGAAGAGGATGTCGAAAACATCATTTTATATTCTCTTTGATGTTGGATATCAGGCATGGTTTTACTCCGGACAATAACTTCAACACTTTGTGAAGACTCCACCTCCGATTCATATTTCGCAACGAAGCGTGATTGTAACCGTTTTTTAATTGTATTGAGGGCTTGCTGTGATGAAAAATCATTCATGTCAAAATATCGCCCTCCACTCATTTCTGAAAGATGACGCATGTTCAATTTAAAAATATTATCTTCAAATCCGGACGGTGTGCCAAGAGTCAAAATCTGTATATCCAGATTTTCCTGTTGTAATTCTTTGATTTTTTGTTCCACCTCATCTGTTGTTTTAGTACTTCCTTCATCGTTTCCATCTGTAAAGACAATGATTGCACGATGAATCAGGAAATTGGGTGGGGAATCAAATAGTGTGAGGGCCTCATAAAGGGAATCAAAAAATCTACTACCACTTGAATCGACCTGAAGATTTTCCAGTGTTTCTACAAAAGCTGATTTGTCGGCTGTGAACATATTTGCTCCAAATTGTGCTACTTTGACTTCCCCACCAAACACAACCAAAGCAAGCTGATCTTGAGGTGCTAAATTTTGGACAAACGTGGCTAGAAATTCTTCGAAAACATCACTTCCATGAATCCCATCGCTTCTGTCTAGGACAAAAGCCCATACTATTCCAGGTGAAACTTCTTGTAGAAGCTGAAAATTAGACACTGCATGACCGTTTTCAATCACTTCAATATCCTGTGAAGTGACTTGCAGCCGTTTTTCAGGTGAAATCAGAGTGAGATGTACCGAGATTTGAGGGTAATTCTCTGAATCAATATGGTGAAGCACAATTGTTTCTGGAGAAACCGCTAATGCATATGGTAACTTTATACAGAAAATGACAAACAGGATTGCTGGAATTGAGAGTAACGCTTTCATAGTTTTCTATTTGGAGGATTTGAAGTATACCCGTGTCGCAAAATTTTCACTACGTCGGGGAGATAGACGTCTAGCATTAACAATTGCACCAAACAAAAGAAAATAAGTTAAGAAAGAGACCAATAATCGAACCCAATGGTTGACAACAGCATTATGCAGGGCATGGATCAGACTTGCTGAAAAAAAACCACAAAGAATAAATACCCACCAATATCGACGTTGCAGCATCGCTTTACCGACAAAATAACCAAAGTATCCACTGAATCCAATGTGTCCTGTGATGCTGTCAATCGATCGAATGATACCCAGTTGCATGGCTACGAGCCATCCTAAGTTTGCATCTTGATGGTGCATTTCAAAAATTGGACGTAGAACATATAGTAAGAATGTTTCCACCAGGATAAAACCAACAGCCGCTGTTGAAGCCCATAAAATTCCATCAAGAGGCTCATTGACTCCAACACGTTTTTTCCAAACAGGGGATAAAAATAAAGTGCTTACTGCTAAGATGGCAACAGGGGTTATTTTGAAAGCTTCTTCCATCATGCCTGCTTCTAAAAAATGAAACAAGAAACGTTGCCAGAAATCTCCATTTATCCATTGTGAATCGACCCATCCTCGAAATATAAAGGCAAATGATTGGAAAATATAAGAAAATTCTCCTGTGGTCAATTTGGAAGAAAAGTATTCGTCAGATCCGGGACAGTCACCAGGAAAAATACAGGTTTCTGTGAAAATCAGGTAATAGCGATATAACCAGTCTGGGAAAATACAAAACCCTACGGAACAAATTATTACAGGGAACATCCATAGGGATTTGCGTTGCCCACAGATACGATAAATCAATATTAAAGAACCCAACGTAATGCTTGATCCTAGTAAAGTGACAAAACGGAGAATGTAAATATTATTTTGGATATTAAAAGGACCTACAAATTGGGTGAGATAGTAAAACAGGGTTCCCAATAGCGAAACCCCTACAAAACCTGGAATTAGATATTTAGGACTGAATATGATCTCTTTTCTTTGCCAAAAAGGGAATAAATCACTGAACTTAAAGACTGTTTTGGTCAGTCGATTTTGAGAAATATCATCTGTCTCTTGGGCTTGTGACACAATGTTATCTGGAGCATCCTTATGGGAAATAGAAAAAGGACTAAACGTTTCTGAATCTGTTTGAAAAGAATCAGGTAGTGCTTCATATTGTATTTCTGCATCGGGCACAACGAGGTTTTCCAGTACTGCCTGTATCCGTGACATTGGAAATGGGAAAGAACCTAAGTGCAAAGTATCTGTGACAGAAAAAAATTGAGCCTGGATCCGTCGATGATTGAGAAAAACACCATTAGTGCTATTTAAATCGATAATCTGCATTTGGCCATTGGAGAAAACTTCTACTTTTGCATGGTGAGCCGACAAAGATGGAAAATTGACACAAATAGTATTGTCTGGATGTCTCCCAATGGTGACAACTTGCTGTACCTCATTTAGGCAAGAAGCGATTGAAACTATGTGGGATGCTAACTTCAACTCGTCAGTAATCTGAATGGGATAGCGCCTCCCTGATTGCAGTCGTTTGCCATTAAGAAAAGTACCATTTTTGCTATGGTTATCTTCTACTTCCCACTGTGTACCACTTCGAATCAAGCGGGCATGTTGACGCGAGATATTTTCTTCGTTGATGACAATAGTATTTTCCGAATCTCTACCTAATGTGATCATTTCCATTAAAGCTGTGAAAATTGATGTAGAACATAGGACATATTTATAAAATAAAGGGTGATGCCAGCCACAAAGAGTCCAAGACCCCATTGCGCCCATTTTCGTTGTACACGTTGAAAGTGTTCAATACTTTCCCAACGTTTATTCTGCCATGCCCATTCACTTCCACGAAGACCTAATACCACCATCATTACGAAACCAACAACAGGAATCAATCCAAGAAGAGCAATGTAGGTATTGTTTCCAATTCCCCAAATCCAATTCAAGAAAAAGGCACCCCAATTCCATTTTTTTATTTGAGAGGGGACAATAGTCGATTTTCCTTGACCAGATGTGTTTTCAAAAACTTCGGCTGCTGGCGTCTCTTGTATTTTATTTTTTTCGATAGTGAGATTATTTGCTAGAGGCACATCTGAAGAAATTACTAATGGCTCGTGAATGAGAGGATTTTGCTCTTGGAGGATACCTCCCTCAGAAATACCCTTTGCATGAGTATCAGTGTTTTGGGTACTTCCTTTCATTTTTTTGTGATAGTTATCAAAGGCTTTTTTCAAAGGCAACAACTTATCTGGATCAAGTGTTATTGATCCCAACATGAGTTGGTCCCGAATGGGATCAAACATATACCGCCTCAATGATGCCAATTTTTTTCCATTGAGAAAAGTTCCATTCGTACTCCTGGTATCTTCAACAAACCATTGTCCTGATTGATAAAACAGACGGGCATGATTGGTAGAAACAATGTTTTCATTGAAAATTAATTCATTGTGCCTCCCCCTGCCTGCGTGGATTTCAAGAGTTTGATCAGATGGCGGCGGATCTGGAGGAGAAACCGGATTCAATACGGCCTCAAACTCTTCGATAGTTTGTAGTCTTTGTCTGTAATTTGGTTCCAAAGAACGTTTTAGCAATTCTAACGTAGTTGGTGATACATGAGTTGGCCAAATAATGGTGGCGTTTCCGGCTTGGATGTCTGTAGATTGAGGCAGTTTGGTATTTCCCATTAAACAGGTATATAATGTTGCTCCCAGTGCATAGATATCGGTATAGGGGCCTTGGGGCATGGACGTTGTGTGCTGTTCTGGCGGGGCAAAAGGAGGGGTGAGCATAGACAGCAAACTACGGCTGGCTTTTCCCCAATCTTGACGAACTGTTCCAAAATCAATGAGTACTGAGATACCATCACTTTTTATGATAATATTTTCTGGTTTGATATCTCGATGCAGTATTTTTTCTTGGTGTACAAGTCTAAGCGCTTGAACGATTGGAGTGATTCTCCCAAGTGCTTCTGCTTCAGAAAGTGTTCGATACTGTAACACTTTTGGCAAGATCTCCTCTTCCAAAAATGAAGGATGAGAATCGATTCCAATGGAATGAAGTGCCGCTAAAAATTTAGATTTGTTTTGAAATGGTTGATTGAGAAGATGGCTCAAAGAAATGATCATATTTTGAGGAATTTCTGTACTTTTCAAAGACTCTAGACATTCTTCGGTCACTTGGTAATATTCTATATATTCTTGAAGAGTAGGGCCATCTATGTATTCCAGGGCGATGTAAGCTGTATTATATGTTTGGAAATAATTATCAACGCTAACGATATTGGGAGAGGTGAACGAAGTCAGTGCTTGTGCTTCTCCAAGAAATTTTTGTTGAGTGGCTTCATAGATTTGATCTCCATGAGATTCAAATCTCTCTAATCGAGGTTCCACATCATAGGTTTGCGGATGGCGCGATACCATATCAACTGGAAAGAATTCTTTTAGAGCATTGATTTTTCTAGAGTGTCGATCATAGACCTTGTAAGTAATTCCAAAGCCACCTTGCCCTAATACGTTACCAATCTGGTAACGACCATCTAATAAAAAGTTCCCATAAGGCAATTGAGGATAGTCATTTTGAGTTGATATGCCACAGTTTGGACAATTAGAAGACATTTGATGCAAGGGATTCCAACAATTTAAACATTGAACTTCTTGGCGCATAAAGATCACTTGTTATTTTTTTAAATTGTCTTCCCTGTAAAATGGAGGGAACTGTTTTAATACACAGTAAATTATTCTTGCTCAATATTACCAGGTATCGTTTCTTGAGCTTCTATTCTGAATCCTCTTTTTATTTGTAGGTCCTTTATTTTCAGTCTCGGAGAGAGTTTTGTTTTCTGAAGTTTCATCCCCCCTCCTCTCTGTTGCTGACTTTTCAGTAGATGAATCAGGATTCTTTAGTTTGCTAGGCTCTGCGCCTTTTGGTGATTGTCCATTCAAAGATGGATTATTAATTTTTTTAGGTTCTTCGATCACATTTGATTGCATTGAGCATTCTTTGAATTTGCACAAGATTTTTTGGGCCAGGTCTTCATTAAAAACAACAATTGCGATTCCCGTCAACAACATTGCCACCAAGATAATCCAAAGCACAACTAAAATAATTTGTTTGGGAGATGACTTATGAGCGTCTTTTATAGTTTTTGGAGAAACATTTGTCGTTTGAGGGCAAACTTGTATTACAATTGCTGTGAGGTTATCATACTCTGTGTGTTCACAGGCATGATGGATATGATTTTTTATTTCAGAGCACATCTGTTCCGGAGATTTTCTCTGTTGAACCAACATTTTCAATTTTTCTTCGGGGAAAGGGTCCCAAACCCCATCGGTGCATAAAAGAAGCACGTCTCCAGGAATAAGCAAAACGCCTTCTAACCCACAAGTGTTCATCACATTTTCTTTATCAAACGTTCCTTTTTTTCCTTCTGGAAGGGACATTTTCACATCCGATTTACTGCCAAGGCTGCTCAAAAGACGATTTCTATCTGGATGTCCAGGAACATCTTTTTTCTCGATCTCTCCTACATCTAACAAATACTGAACCACAGAATGATCTTTGGTTTGAACAAAAATTTTATTGCGACGAATCAGATATAATCTGGAATCTCCAACATGCCCCCAGTAGGCACGCAAATTATTATGTTCATCTGCACGAATATGAAGCAAAACAATCGTTGTCTGCATGTTGTAGACTCTTGGATCATTTGCTGCTGTTTGCCTGATTTGTTGATGGGCTAATTGAAATGCACTTTCTATCAGTTGAGCAGGAGATTGTTGAGAGGAAGTTGGTTGCTGGAAAATATTATTGACGGATTCTACTGCAATCCGTGAAGCATATTGTCCTCCACCATGTCCTCCCAATCCATCTGCAATGACAAACCAACTGAATGCAGAATTTTCAAGTCTGGCATCAACACTATCTTCATTATATTCCCGTCCTCCTGGATCAGTAAAATGGTCTTCGTTTAAAATTGGGACAGTTGACACCATCAATCCTCAGAAAAGTATTCAAAACAGATAATTTAACAGTTTCGTAGCAGGTTATTCAAATTTGACTCCCGGGGTACTGGATCCAACAATAACTCTCGACAGTCGTAAGTTCTTCTAAGTCATTGATATTATTAGATTGGTATTATCGTTTTGTCATTCCGGTGGTCCGACATGTCGGCTCGACTGGAACGCCAGCCATGACAAAATTAATAATTAATTCAATGAGTTACACTATCTGGATGCCGGATCAGGTCCGGCATGACATGAGAACTTACAACTTTTGAGAATAAATATTCCAATTCGGGATAACAATGAAATCCTTGATTTACACTTAAGTAATAAGTTTTTTACCGTACCGCCCAAATATAGTTTAAAAAAATAAACTAAATACATAACTTTATAGTTTTAAAATAGCTTGACCTGCTATGCAAAACATTAGATATGATATTCTCATGTTGAATGTCAAGTAGTATCAAACAACTCTGATCAAGTTTATGTTAACTCAGTGCCCAAATTTTAATCGACTTTCTCTTTGTGCTGTTTGCGGGGAAACCAGTGATTTTAATCAAGGAGAGACGAATTGTTTGCCTGTAGGAACGATTTTGCGTAATCAGCAACGTTTGTTCTGTGTGGGGAGTGTCTTAGGACAAGGAGGATTTGGTATTACCTACCGGGGTTTTGATCTTGGGTCAGGTTCCCCAGTTGCGATCAAAGAATATTTTCCCTCACAATTTTCTATCCGCGATATACAGTCGAAACAGGTGTTTCCTTATAGCGATGAGGAAAACCGCTCTCGGTTTGTGTTTGGTTTGGACAAATTTACTCAGGAAGCCGATACTCTTTTTAAGCTTAACGACAACCCTCACATTGTTCAGATCACGGACACCTTTGAGTCAAATGGAACTAGTTATATTGTCATGCAACTGTTAAAAGGGACCACCCTGGAAAAACTCATTAATCAAAAAATAAACGCTACATTTTCAGAAATCTGGAACTGGATGCGTCCTGTTGCCCAAGCACTTGACCAGGCACACCAGGTAAATCTTCTGCATCGTGATGTTAAACCTGATAATATTTATGTCACAGGAGGAAAGGATAATTTACCACATCTGGTGCTATATGATTTTGGTGCAGTGAAGAGCCTAGTATCCTCTAAAGATAGCATGTTTGCTTTTTTTAGTCTTCCTTACTCCCCAGTGGAACAACTCTCTACTGTACGAAAAGATCTTCATAATCAATTTATTAAAACAAACCTTCAGGGACCTTGGACCGATATTTATGCTTTTGCCGCAACACTGAGTCATCTCCTCACTGGCAAAAAACCACCTGATGTGATTGAACGACAGATGAATGCAGATGATCCATATTTCTCATATCTGACAACAGGAACTGACTTGAATGAAGCGCAAAAGCAGACTTTGCTGAAAGCAATGGCTGTTTCTCCGGAAAACCGTTTCCAAACTTTTCACGAATTCATTCATGCATTAGATGGTTCAATATCAGAGCACCCATCCACATTTCTACTGCTTGATAAACTGATTCAACAGGCAAAAGCCTATGAAAATTCTAAACAGCAACAACAAGCGTTGAAATTATGGGAACAAGTTCTTGCTATTTCACCAAAACATCCTGAAGCATTGAAGCACAGCGAAATGCTTCAAAAAGAAGCGGAAATCAAAACTCTTATCAATCAATCTAAAGACGCCTTGCTCCAAAAGCAATTTGAAACAGCCCAATCAACAGTTGAAAAAGCTCAGCAATTGGATGTACATCAAATATTTCAAGAGGATATCAAAAAATTACAGCAAGATATTAGAAAAATGATTCCTCAACGTCCCCTTCTCCACAGAAAAAAACTCCTGATGGGGTTAAGCGCACTCACCTTAATTGGAGCAGGATGTTTTATTGTCTGGAAAGTTGTTTTTTCTGATCCTTTTGTGAATATGGTTTTAATGCGAAATGGCCAATATACAAAGTATGATTTTTATATAGATCAATATGAGGTCAGTAATCAAAGTTTTTTGAAGTTTGTTCGCGCTATGCCGGAATGGCAAAAAAGTAACATTGCTCAAGATTTTCATGATGGAGGTTATTTGAGGTTATGGAAGGGGAATTTAACCTTTCGGCCAGATCGAACCAATCATCCAGTTGTCTATGTATCCTGGTACGCCGCAAAAGCCTATTGTGCATGGAGTAACAAAAGATTACCCAGTGTAGGAGAATGGAATCAAGCTGCTGGTACAAAGCGGTGGAAGTATCCTTGGGGGAATGATAATCCCAGCAACCAATTAGCGAATTACAACTCAGATTTTACACAACCTGTAGGGAGTTATCCTCCTTCTCGTCATCAACTCTATGATTTAGCAGGCAATGTCTCTGAATGGACAACTTCGAGTGATATCTTCAAAACTGAATATAAAATCGTAAAAGGCGGACGATGGAGAGATAACATGGAAAAATTAAAAAATGATGACTTCACACTGGCCAAACCAAAACTCACTCATTCTGCTGTAGGCTTTCGGTGTGCTGCCAATATCCCATGATATTTTATTAAGGTTTCTTCCTGATAATCTAGATCTCAACACTCTAATGAGAGTATTGAAAATTTTTTAGGCAATACCTTATGGAACACGTTCAACCCTGCCCTGAGTATATGACATGCATGCGGCAAAACTCCCAAAAGCGGTGCGAAAAATGTAATTTGGATCTATCAGTGAAAAACGATTCACGTCCTACCGATTTACCCGCGTTCACATTTTTAAATGATCGCTATTGCATTCAACAATACTTAGGCAGTGGTAATTTTGGAATTGTGTATAAGGCTTATGAAGTCGAAATGAAACGTTTTGTCGCAATCAAGGAGTTTTTTCCCAGAAGTTGTGCAACACGCCATCCTACTCACTTTACTATTCATTCCTTAGGAGGTGAGGAATTCAAGATAGGCAGGAAACTTTTTGCCAAAGAGAGTGAGAATCTTGCGCAAATCCAACACCCGAATGTGATCAGTATATTTTATACATTCCAGGAAAATAACACATCCTACATCGTGATGCCTTTTTTAGAAGGCCATTCTCTAGCAGACATAACCGAATCGTTAACCTTAAAAGATGCCTGGTTTAATTATATTCGCCCTGTTTGTGATGCCTGTAGCACAGAGCTCCATCCAAAAGACATCATCCACCAAGATATCACTCCCAATAATATTT
>JANQHV010000076.1 GCA_028282505.1 SAR324 cluster bacterium
ATGGACAAGTTCATCAAAATGATTCAAAAACGTTACCGACGTTAGTTGCTAAAACTGGGGAAACGGTCAAAAAAACGAGACTCACTTACGTTCATGGGATGCTTTTTTTGCTTGACCTAGAGTCTTTAGTGTGTGTGTTAGCAGATTTCTGCCCTCGCTCTCATTTCATTAAAGTACCTTTTTTGCTGTTAAAAAAATGTTCTAAGGACTGTTTTTGTATTTTTTTAAAATAGATTTGCATCAGTAGGGAATGGAGTGATTTGTTCCGACCTGATTCGATGGCCTTGTCAGCTATCATTATTTTGCGCACTTTGGAAGCTCACATTAAATTGATATTATAAACGCATCGGTCATTATCTTCTGTAAATCTGATTGTCTGATATAACCGAAACCAGAATTTCCCCATGATTTTCCCCACGAGTTGGCAAATTTAAATTCGTTCTCGACTCCATTATACCCAACAAAGCAGAGAACATGATTTCCTATAAAATTCAAATCCTCAGAAAAAAAAATCTTTCCATCTTGCCCAACTTTAGCGAAATCCTTAGTCGCATTGAGAGTCACAATAACAGGTTTGCCTTCTTTAAGAAAATTTATGACCTGATCCAATTGATCTGACTGTATTCGAGTGTACGATTTAATTTTTATAACTGGTGCTTTATGGGGTAATGGAGATCCCTTGCGTTCATAGGGCCAATCACTCTCCAAATATGCTCCAACCTCTGTTAGTCCCTTTACTGCTCCCAAGACACTAGTACCTTTGTATTGTTCTCCCGGCCACTCATCATACTTCCTTGCCTCAACAAAAATTGATTGAGCAGAAAATATGACACTCTTTCCAGTTTTTCTTTTATATTCTGCCGAAAGAGTATACGCAAAAGCGAATCCTACACTTGTGTGATACTGACCTTGATTCATAATTGGGCCAATCTCTTCAGTTAAATCCACTTGAACTCCAGATATGGAAACCTGCCCTGTTTGTATTTCAGATAAAGTTATTCCGACGATTCGATGAAACTCCTGTGAACGTGTTTCTAATCTGTTTTGAAGTGCTTCAAGCTTTTCCTCAAATTTCTTTGCCAGCAAATCAACTCTTTCAGAAGCTTGTTTCTCTTTAGCCTCCAAACGATTAACATATTGTTCATCAACTAAAGCTCTAATCCTGTCCATTCCAAAAAGCGTTATGATTACTGAAACTAGGATACCCAATACAGCAAAATAAGTGACGACCTTCTTTTTTGCTGCTTCGGATATTTTATGGGCCCAATAATCATCAAATTCAAGTTGGGTAACATTATGAATTATTGTGCCATTAGATGACTCTATACTACTAGTTTCAGAGGTGGCTTCCTGCGTATCTTTTACTTTAGTGAAAACCTCTTCCTCAGAAGTTTTATTTTCATCCATATTAAATACCTTCTCAAACGTTAAACGGCTAACGATAAGCTCACCTTTCACCAACCAGCACAAAATGTCACATGTGAGATGACCTTTCAAAGGTGTTGGAAATTTTAGTAAAAACGCAGGGTTGGTGATCAGGTGAAGCGCTGTGTTATGCTAACCGGCATATCGTCAATTCTTCACCAGCCTCTATGTATTTTACGTCAAGCGATTCGTCTTTATGAGCAATCCACCTATCGATAAGCTCAAAACTAAGATATCGACTGAATATAAGGAGTTCACCACACACAAGGCCAGTAATAATATCAAGTTCATCACACTCGATATATGTATCTGAACCATTCATAAATTGTACTACCCCGTGTGCATGCCAAGGTGTCCCAACAAATCCAACAATCGTATCATTTTCGTCAATGAGATTACAAAACGATAAGATGCAATCTTCACGAAGATATACATCGACACGATCTTCATCGAGTTGCTGAACACGAAGACCCTGCTCGTTGCAAAGATTGATTATCTCGCTGAGTCGATATTTCATATTTTCTGGCATAACAATTTATTATGTGTGGCTCTCTATAAAGATAGCAATTTATTTAGTGTGTCACGCAAACTATTTGTTACTTTAAGAGCTTCTTCACGTTGAAACTCATCGGATTCAACGCTTCTAACAATTTTATTGAGTTCAATTATATAGCCGCCTAGTTCTATCGCTGTAAAAGATTCCCCAAGTGCTTTTTCCGAAGCAAAGATAAGAGCGTATACATCTATAGCGTTACATTTTTTATCAAAAAGACGATCCAACGCATCAAAAATATTTTCGAGAAGTTTTCTTTCGGCTTCGTTCATATGCTTATTCTCTTCCAGCATAACCCTTTATTATGCCTTGTTTTTGTTCTTATAAAACATGTAAATTGTTTAATTCAGCCCCATAGAGTTCTGAAGGTGTATCGATGAGTGTTAATTCTAGTGTTAAATCTGACATCCCTTCTTCTTTAGTATAGACTGGGACATTCACACTCCATTGCTTTGGTGTAGAGTTATCAATTTCGATGATATCAAGCTGTTGATAACCTTCCTCTGGAAACTCAATTACTTCTCTTCCATATTCATTAACAGATTGCTCAATGTCAGTTGCGGAAAGACGTATTCCCCCTGTAAATTTAGATAACTCGTAATATTCTTTTCGAGCGAGAAAGTCGGTTAGTACTTTCACTGTGTAATTGAGTTTTTCTTGATTCATTTTAATTTGGAGGCAGAACGATTAGCACAGGCTTTGTGGGTACACTGAACTTTGAAAATTATGAACACGTTCAACCATTCAATGGACTAAGAAAAAGCACAAATCCCACAATAGCCAGCAGCGGATTGTTAGGCATAATTTTCCTCAATCATAATTCGAAGAGATTTACTTCCAGGCTCCTCCCCCCATTCTTTTAGGAGAAAATCATTTACAGAGTCCCAATCTTTCTGGACCTCAATAGGATCAAACTTCTTCCCATCATATTCACACTTGGCATCAAACTTTTCAATAATTTTCTCTAGCAAATACAAAACCTTTCCCTGATCTGAGCTTGGACGAGTGGCAAAAAGATAGATAGCATCAATTTGGTCAAAATCTTCCTGCGCATCAACTTTGACTCCATTGACTTTAAGATCAATATACAATAATGACTCTGATTGCCAAGGTTCAGCATGCTCCGCCTTGAAGGAATAAACATCATAATGCAGATCAGCTCCCAATTCCCGAAACAATCGATTTGCTTTACCTGCTTCGATTTTTTCTGGCAAAACCAGAATCAACTTCTTAGATTCATGGAGATCACCCCACATGAAATTACTCCTTTACCCGGCATAACGTCTATCTGTGCAGTGGCATCAGCCATTCGTACAAGATATTTGTTATGCTTGTATGTAATTAAGAATTTTCGAATAATTGTCTAACACTTTATCTATAGCCTCGTCTTTATTGTAACCATCTTCGAAAACTGAATCGTGATAAATACGATAAAGTGGTCCATTTTCTCCGTCATTTTTATTGATAAAATATGGATCTCCACTACCAATTTGACAACTACCGATTGGAACGTACCCATCTTTAATTACAATTAGACCAGGATATGCATCTTCAGCTTCCTCTAAACACATTTTTTCAGTCATAATTTCCATTTCAGTGCCAAGTTCAGAAAGGTCGATTTCTTCTGGAATCTCAATATAGGAGCCAATTAGATTGTATTTTTTTATAAAATCAATCCAGTATTTTGGTAGCATATTGTATCCTTTTCTCGGCATAACGTTTTGCTGAGCTTTCCGGTCTTTTTATTTGAATCGGAACCTCTATATAACTATTAGTTCATTTTGAAACTCAAATTGGCGGTATCCCGGATAAGCTCTAGCAATTTGTTATGCTAAGTTTGTTTTTTAAACATTTGATCACGGTAAGCTCGCCAACCTTCAATACCTGCATTGGGATCTTCAGTAAACTCTAAAAACTCTCCAGTGCTACAGTCTACGGCTAACCAGTCTTGTCCCTTGCAAAGAGCGAGTATTAATGGAACTACTGCATTTGAAGCACGTGCATGAAGCATCATATCACTAGATGGATCATCATCTCCTAAATTAAACTCAATTGATCCAAACTCAGAATCGAAAATACCCCAAGAAGGATCACTCCAATCGGTAGATGGAAAATATTCTGACACAGCTTCGTGAACAGATTTCTGAGATCCTAAAGCAATTGGTTTTTCATCATCTGGTATTTCCTCTAGGGAGGTATAGGTTTTAGAAAATTTTATTATTGATACATCCCAGCTCATATGATTCCTTCAGAGCATAATCGTTTAGATAACTTGCGTAATGGGTTCCATAGATTTTTGCTATTGGTGAGCACAAAATATTTACCACACAACTGGATTAAAAGCGCACCCATTACGTCAACGTTGATCTCTTTGTGTACGCCCGGCATGGGCGTGATCTGATGGGGTGAAAGTCCCCTGTAGGTAAACCACTGCCTTCCTTATCCACGGAACCGATCATGCGGCACTGGCGGGAAACCAGCCAGCTAACAGTGAACACAGTGTTTTCCTAAAGATAGGGTTTAGCACCAACTACTAGCGAAAGGCAAGGGCAAAATCGTGAGATGATGTCTGAAGGAAGCCTGTAGCAAACCGACGAGCCGACGGAGGCTACGCGCCCCGCAGTAAATCGCATAGAAGGCTTACTTCCCTTGGATGAGTTAGCACAAGATAACAAAATCCTGTGGTTTGGGGGATAGCGGATCGCCGCCCGGGCTAAATGCGGCGGTTGTGTCGGGAAAGATCACGTTCTTATCCGGGGAGATCTGTCTCACGAGCGATCCTCACTTATTCCAGGAGACTAGAAGACCATGAAAATGGCCCCCCTCCTTCTGGAACAAAGAAGGCATTGCGCCTCAGATGGAGACATCGGGGGTGATGGGACAGAAGTCAGCAAAGGCCATAATAGCCAAACGTCTTTCGTAATGGAAAGGACAGGGCGAATGCGGATGGCCGCCCCGACCCAACTTTGTTTTAGAAGGAGACTTTATGCCTATCTCAAAATCTGTGAAGAACCCGACCGGGGGAGCAGTGTTTTGGCGAACAGGTATGAAGAGACCCTTCAACATTGATCTGATAGACCGGGTTGTAGACCCGGATAACATAGAACTGGCCTGGAAAAAAGTAAAAGCCAACAAAGGAGCGGGCGGAGTCGATGGTATAAGTATCGATGAATTCCCTGCTTTCAAGGCTTTAGAATGGGAAACCAAACGCATGGAAATCCTGGAAGGGGTTTATCACCCCTCCCCCCTGTTGCGGGTAAGTATACCTAAACCGGGAGGAGGGGAACGCTTGCTGGGAATCCCCTGCATTTTAGAGCGAGTGATCGAACAGGCCATACTCCAAGTCATTGGCCCAATCTTTAACCCGGAATTTTCCGAGTCAAGTTATGGGTTTCGACCAAAACGCTCGGCTCATGGAGCGATAGATAGCCTCAAAGAATCGATCGAAGAGGGATACCGTTTTGTAGTTGACCTGGACTTAGAGAAATTTTTCGATAATGTCCAACATGATAAACTAATGGAACGGGTCTCCCGCAAAGTGGGAGATAAAACCTTGTTGAAGTTGATAGGAAGGTATCTAAGAGCTGGAGTGATGATTAACGGAGTTGTTCATCCCACACAGATCGGTACAGCGCAAGGGGGGCCTCTTTCACCCCTCC
>JANQHV010000119.1 GCA_028282505.1 SAR324 cluster bacterium
AGGGTTCAAATATTTTATCGATATCTTTCTTGGAAATACCAGTGCCATTGTCCCAAATTCGAATTTCTATCTGGTTTTCCAGATTTTTTGTTTGGGTTCTCACGGTTGGCACAAATCCCATAGTTTGTTCTTGAGATTTATGACGGGTGGCATAGAGAGCATTGTTTAAGATGTTCAAAAAAACCCGGCCTATGTCTGGAGGAATAACTCGAATCGGTTCGAGGGAATCATCCAAATCAGATTCCAGATTAACATTGAAGGTATTATCCGTCGCCCGCATGCTATGAAAGGCAAGATTTGTATATTGTTTAAAAAGTTGGTTGATATCAACCGATTGCCATTCTTGATCTCTTTTGTGAGCATGAAGAACCATTGCCTGGATAATGTTATTGGCTCGCTTACCGTGTTTTTCAGTCGCCAACGCTGCCTTTTCAATCATGGTTAACAATTTATCAGTTTTTTGACCATCCAGGCCTTCTCGACTTGTTTTTAATTCTTCTTGAAGTTCTCTAGTCAGAATAGCACACTGTTCAGCAAAATTATTAACCAGGTTCAATGGGTTTTTCAATTCATGGGAAATACCAGCAGTCATGGTTCCCAGTGAAGCTAATTTTTCCTGAATGATGAGTTGGTTTTGAGTCCGACGTAGAGAATCCAATGATTGCTGCAGGGCCACTGTACGTTTATTGACACGCTCTTCCAGTTCTTGATTCAATTTGTTGATTTTTTCTTCTACTTGTTTACGCTCTGTAATATCAATGACGACACCAAAGCTCCCCTTGTAGTTTCCCCCCTTATCAAAGAGAGGTTGAGGAGAAATAATGGTGGGCACCCTCCCTCCATCTTTGCGAGTAAACTCGATTTCGTAAGAGTCGTGTCCCCCCTCTTTGCGTTTGGCTATTTGTTTTTTAAAAATACTCTGGTTGGTTTCATCAAAAAAGTGCAGTAATTCCAGGCCAATGATTTCCTCATGTGAGTAGCCTGTCATTACCATCATTTGGGGGTTTGCATAAGTCACCCGGCCTTCTGTATCAAGCACAGCTAAACTATCATTCATGTTCTCAACCAATAATCGATAGTTTTGTTCACTTTCCTGTAAAGCCTTTTCTGCCTTTTCTCTTTTCAAATAACCATCCAAATAATAGATCAAGAATAAAACGGTGATGAAGACCACTCCTCCAGTCACCACAAGTGCACTACGATCAACTTTTGAAATCAGATCTGAAAATATCACTGCGTTTTTTAACAGTACAATACGCCACTTCCAGGGGGGAAATTGAAAATGATAAGTGTAATATTTTTCTGTACCATATTTTAACAGTACGACCTCTTTTTCCTCTGACAGATTTTCTATGATAGCCATTGGCTGATCTAGAATCTCACTGGCATATATCACTTTTTGACGTTCTTCTGAGTAGATAATAATTTCAAATCGGTTCTGGCGTATTAATTCTTCTATCGTTGCCAGAGTTAATCCTTGTTTGATTTTAACGGCAATGCGATCTTCCATAGTGCCGGTCTGGAGAAGCTCATCCAGGCTTTTATCGCTGATAGAGTAGACAGTGTGTGACGCCCATTCCAAATTGTCTTTGATACTTTTGTCCACAAATTCTGAAATAAATTCACGGATAAACAGGGACAAGCTGAGCCCCAACAATATCATTAGAAAGACGATAGGAAGGAGCAATCGGAACGTGAGACTGCTCACCAACTGCTTATGGGATTTGATGACAATCAGCATGAGATTAATGTGGAAAATTGCTTTATGGATGGCCAAATTTGGGGGTGGCAGTGGCAAGTTCCTTAGGCCAGACAATCTCTCTTTTTTTCTTTTGCCACTGGAGGATGAGTGGAAAATGTCGGATTTGAATACCAGTCCGATCAACACCATATCTTCCCAGAATCGTGGTTACTTCTAATCCCCCTAGTGTTTTTCTTAACTTCTCTTTATCCAGGCTTCCCGTTTTTTTAACAGCGGCTTCCAGAATCTCGCCTGCAGCATAGGCTGTGGCCGCATGATATGATGGCGATTCCTGATAAATGTTGATGAACTCATTTCGAAATGCTTCTGAACCCGGAAAACCTAGTTTTTCATGAGGCTCCCAATTTGTCACAGAATATGAGTATTCTGCATCGTTTTTAAATTCCTCGTAATATTTCTGAAATGTCGGTCCAACTGTTGCTAAATAGGCTTGGGGATACCATCGAATATTGAGAAGAGCCCTTCTCATATCTGCTGCTTCATTGTAATGCCCCACAACAATGAGCACCTGGGCCTCACTCGATTTTGCATTTTCAGCAAACTCCTCTAGATTTCTGGTTCCCTTTTTAAATTTTTGGAATAAGACGATTTCTAAATCAAGCACAGTGGCCCATTTTTTTGCGCCATTGGCCAAATTTACAGAAAACGCATCATCTGCAAAAACAATAGCAATGTCATCTAAATTATAGGTCAGTATCATCTCCAGAAACCCTTGTGTGTAGCGACTGGCAGGCCTCCATATACCAAATAAATATTTGCGTCCTTTCTTCCACAATGTGTCTCCCGCTGCACCTGGGGCTAGCATGGGAAACTTCTGTGCTTCTGTGAATGTTGCTACTACATCGGTCAATCCACTCGAATAGGGGCCAAAAACCAGGTCAACCTTATCCTTCAACACCAAACGTTCATACAAAGATTTTGCTGTTTTGGCATTACTCTTATCATCATATATTGTAATTTTTACTTTTCTATTCAGCAATCCTCCTCTCTCATTGATCTGCTTTTCCCAAAGCTGGTACGCATTTTTTTGCATATGCCCCACCTTGGAAAATCGGCCTGTCAATCCAAGAGATACCCCAATGTTCACAGTGTCCGATGCATAAAGAATGGTAGTGGCCATCAACCATAATATAATAGTAAAAAATCCCCCTCTCATCATATCTCCCAACCTGGCACATCGATTCCTGAGTATGAACCATTTTTTCAGCATATCACAACCATTCTCTCCAATCCAGAACTGGATATTCTTTTACTACAAGTCAGAAGAATCAACTGTTCTTACAATTTTTTGGACGCAGATAAAATCAGGATCAAGAGGATTTAGGGGCCTACGGCCTTCTTAAATCGATTGTCAATTAATTTATACCAAGTTGCGTTTAAAAAAGTGACATTCCAGAGTATTTTGTCATTCTGAGCTTGCGAAGAATCTCAATAATTTCAAGGAGATCCTTCGATAAATCGCTTCGGCGTACCGTCAGGATGACATATTGTATACTTTTAAACGCAACTTCGTATTAAACTTAGAGCCAGAGTCTTAGGGGAGAAAAGTACTTTCATATCCTAAAAGCAACTTTGTATCAGCAATTTGGATGCCAATTCTAGAGAACCAGTAGAAGGCGGGAAGATTGGGGGCAGTGGCCATAGATCAAAAGAAGGCCTGGTTCAAAATATTAGTGGAACTTCACACATTCTTTGATAATGGGGGATGGAGGGTGACACAAATGAAAATAATAGGAGTATTTCTTAATTTTCCAAAGGGATAGAAAACGAGAAGACCGTGCCGTTTCCTGATTCACTGGATACGTGAATAGTACCCTTCAATTCAGAAATGGCCGTTTGGACAGCATCCAATCCAATGCCCCTGCCAGAAACATCGGTCACTGTTTCAGCCATACTGAAACCAGCCATAAACAGAAGCCTCCAAGGTTCCTCTTGAGCAATATGAGATTCTACCAACTTCTGATTGAGAGCTTCATTATGTCGTGCTTTTTCTATGATTTTATCAAAATCGATCCCCTTGCCATCATCGGAGATTTCAAATACAAAATGATTGTCTTCTTTTCGATATGTATTTACGGCAATACATCCAAACTCTGGTTTTCCAACCGCTTCCCGCTCTACCGCTGGCTCAATCCCATGATCTACACAATTTCTCATGAGATGAACCAGAGGGCCATTTAGCTTCTCAACAATGATTTTGTGAACATACAGGTTTTCTCCTTCTATATTGAATCGTGCTTTCTTTTTCAGTTTTGTGCTCAGTCGTTTGATTTCTCCTGGCCAGGAACGGACTAATCTCCGGATGGGGACTTTTTCCAATTTTTTGATCACTTGTTGAATTTCTTTAATTTGACCTGCCTGTATGGTTTTTTTCAAAAGACCGAATTCTTCTTTTGAAAATACGATTCCCGTCAAACGGCTTCGTAGTTCCTGACTCATACCATTCAGCAATGAGTGTGCATACTGGTGTTCTGCTTTGATTTTATTAGCTTGCCTGACAACCTGACCTAATTGATAGGCCGTAATCTTTTTATTAGCCTGTAGTGTTTTTAGATAATCTTCCAGGTGATGTACGATATTACGCAAACGCTGAAGTGTGAACATTCCACTCATCCCTTTGAGTGTATGGAGCATTCTCATGGTTTCTGGAAAATCATTCTCTTCTCCAATATTGACTGGTTGCTCTGAAGCAGTTTTGATTTTACGAGCTAATACATGTTTCCATTGTTCTAACTTGGATAAAATCTCTTCTCCCAATTGCAAGGTTTGTAGGAATGATTCGGGGTCATCATATATTTTGGTCAAAACAACTTTTTCTGCTTCCAACTCCTGCTGTTTCTTTTCTGCTTCTCTTTCTTCAGTGATATCCTCAATCCCAATATCAATGGCGACTAAATCATGTTCAGGACTGTAGCACGGATAATAAGACAGTAAATAGCACCTTGTCTTTCCACTGGAATGCTGAAAAGTTGTTTCCTTTGGCAATAACCCTACTATCTCGCCAAACTCCATAGCGATGCTGTCATCAAAGATTAAGGAGAAAATCTGTTCCCATCCCTGCAAACTGTAAGGATCATTTGCGAATATGATTTCTGGAAACGAGTGACCTTCCAGTTGGTGGGAATTCAGGTATTCAACACATTTAGAGGTAAATTCATTAGTAATGGTTCCGTTTGCTGTGATCTTGATCAGTCCTTGTGGGGAATGCTGCAAAATTTCACTGGAGCGTTGATTCAGCTCGTTGAAACGTCCCGTCACCTCCTCAAACAATTTTCGCCAAAGCTGCGGAAATTTATGGATTGTATTGAGAAATTCTTCTCGTTTGATACGAAATACTCGGCAGGGAGTTATTGTACGCACTGTTGCCGAAATGACTTCTCCACGCAAACACGACATTTCTCCGACACAGGCACCATGTCCCCGATGGGCCACCAACTCCTCATTAACCAGTACTTCGACCTCTCCTTCTGCAATTAAGAACACCCCTTCTGGTAACTGATTTTGTACTAACAAATTGACATTAGCATCCACATGCAACTCTTCCATTTTTTCAGAAACCACGACTGAATCAAAGGAATTAAGATCTTGAAATAAGGAAATATTTTTTAACAGTTCAACACGAAGATTTTGTTCTGTGCCATCTTGCTGTTGCTGTGTGTTGATATGATTGAATTTTTCTAAAATCTCACCATAGCGGTTGAGGATGCGCCCCAAGGCTTGGTTAGCACCTTCATCCAGGTTTTGTAAACTATTTCCAAAATTGGAAATGGTGCCTAAAGCATTTTGAATATCGGCGGGTAAGTTTTTCCAGTTAGGAGAGGTCATCAGCTTGTGTTGGTTTGGAAGTGGTTTTAGAAATACAATCAGATTTTAATTTTTCCAGGGAAATTAGGTACTATCAAAGAATCACTCATTTGATTTTCCTGGTGAAAGAAAGTGATATTACCCAGTTCATCACACATCCAGACTTCTTGAGCTCCCTGTTCAAAATAAAGAATCCTCTTTTCATCCATTTCTGTTGCTGTATTCGTAGGAGAAATAACTTCCACACAAATTTCTGGAGCAACGGAAGTTTCTATCTCTTCATTGATTTTTTGACATAGTTCGGGGGAGCACCATACAACATCCGCCACCTTAGTTCCTTTCCGGGTGAAAATGGCACATTCCGGAAATGTTTCTCCTTCCTTCATTAGTTGATTCAAAATCTTAATTATTTTACCCTGTAGTCTTGCATGATTTAGTTTGGCCGGACTCATGAGTATTTGACCTCTTTCATTCAACTCAATTTTATAGGGTAGATTTTGCAAGTTCGGATCTTCACAAATTTGTTGCCAATTCATAGAATATCCTTTCATTCTTTGAATTTTTTCAATCAATCGTGACCACTATATCTTGTTCTCAAAGATTATTCAAAAATTTATGTTTTTTCACAAAAACGGATTTTATCAATGGCCTTGAAAAAATGATTATTACGAAGGACTTGCTAAAAAAGGAAGACGATATCCTCTACCTCCTCGCTTCTCTTTTTGCCCTGAGAAAATTTTTGTGGTTTTCTTAGGGCTTTGGCAAAAATTGTTCCAACTTTTGCAAGGCAACTGACATATTGCTCCTTCCAAAGCCAATGCGAAAACAATTGGATTGATCACCATAAACGGTTCCAGGCAGCAGTAACACGCCAGCATGTTGCATGAGTTCATCACAGAAGTGTTCGATGGATTCTCCTAAATAACGAGGAAAAGCGATGGGACCTGCTTTGGGTCCATACCAGGAAAAAATACCTTGATGTCTGGAGAAGAATGATTCGAGCAGCCTCAGATTCTCCTGAATGAGGTTCAAGTTTCGTTTAACAATTGAATCACGATGACGCAAAGCCAAAGTTGCCAAAAACTCACTGGGAGCACTGTTGCAAATCGTAGTATAGTCTTTAAAGGCAGCAAGTGCGTCAAAGAGTTTCTGATTACGAGTAACAATCCAGCCAATGCGCAACCCTGCCAATCCATAGGTTTTGGACATCACGCCAAGGGATATTCCTCGCTCATTCAAATCTGTAAAAGACGGTAAGCGGTGAGAAGGATTATATTCGAGACCTCGATAGACTTCATCAGAAAAAACGATAAATCCATGATTATCCGAAAGTCGTGATAATTCCTGGAGGAATTTGGCATTTGGTAGAAATCCTGTAGGATTGTGAGGAAAGTTGACAACCACCACTTTCGTCTTGTCAGTTAAGTGATCTCTCAGGAATTGTAAATCCAACTGCCAGGCATTTTGGGAATCTCCTCTCCATTCAGTGACTTGGGCACCAATACTGTGAGCAACTTCACCGAGAGACTGGTAATAGGGGGCATGAACAATGATGTGATCACCAGCCTCCAAAGTGACGTTCATGAAGTTGAATATTGCTTCTTCCGCACCAGCATGAACCAGGATTTGTTCTGGCAGGATTTTTTGATATAGAGAGGCAATCTGGGTTCTCAGTTCGGGACTGCCAAGAGATTCGGTATATCCGAGCCAGAGAGATGAAAAATCGTCCTGTGCATTTTGTTCTAGTTTGAGCAAATCTCCTACAGACAGGCTCTCACAGTCTGAAGAACACAGTAAATATGGGGTAGTGAACTCATATTTTGCGAAATACCGCTCTAACCGAAAGGGATTGATTTTCATACATCCTCCAAAATACCTGTTTCGTAAAAGCTTTCTAACTGTTTAAAATATTTATCCATTTTTTTATCAAAATGATGCTCTTTGAGCCAAAGATCATCGTAATACGTGTGTCCATAGAGTTCTCCAGAATCACATATCATGGAGACAATACTGCCTTGCATTCCTTGTGCATTGAGTTCTGAAATGATTTGGAAGGTTGCATATAAATTAGTACCTGTTGATCCTCCACAACGGCGGTTCAAAATTTTGAACAAAAAATGTATGGTCGCGAATGCTGCTTCATCAGGGACTTTGATCATTCTATCGATGACAGATGACACAAACGATGGTTCAACTCTAGGTCTGCCAATCCCTTCGATGTTAGAACATTCTACACATGTCAATGTGGGATCTTTCGTATGATAGTAATCGAAAAACACAGAATATGTGGGATCGGCAACACATAATTGTGTTGCGTATCCTTTGTAGCGAATAAACCGGCCAATGGTTGCTGATGTTCCTCCAGTTCCTGCACTGACAATGATCCAGGTTGGTACAGGGAAGGGCTCAAGTTTCATCTGAGAGAACATGGATTCTGCAATATTATTATTGCCTCTCCAGTCTGTAGCACGCTCGGCATAGGTGAATTGGTTCATATAGTGACCATCCAGTTCTTTTGCCAATTTCTCTGCTTCCAAATAAATTTCTGAAGGTTTGACGAAATGGCACCGACCTCCATAAAAAGTGATTTGTTCTATTTTTTCTTGTGAAGTGCCTTCAGGAACAACCGCAATAAAAGGAAGCTGAAGTATCCTTGCAAAATAAGCTTCTGAAATGGCGGTGCTGCCAGAAGAGGCTTCGATGATTGTGGTGTCTTTTTTAATTTTTCCATTACAGAGACCATATAAAAATAATGAGCGTGCTAATCGGTGTTTCAGACTTCCTGAAGGATGAGTGGATTCATCCTTAACATAAAGATATATATTTTCTACAGCGGGTAGAACAATTCGATGTAAATGGGTGTCTGATGATCTTTGAAAATCTGCTTCAATTTTGGAAATAGCCTGACTGACCCAAGTGCTCATGTGATTTCTCCATTCCATGTTTTGTAGTTTTGTTCTGTCCTTAAAGACTGGTCAAGGATTGTCTTCAGAGCATTGACTATCTCAGGAAAGGTTTTCAATGACTTTGACAGAGCCTGTATGTCAAAAAGAGATGCATTTGAGTGCAAATGGTTTGCCCAGTGAATCAAAGGTTGATAGTTAAAGTCAACACCTAATTTTTTGATTTGATTTGCAAACTCCTGATAGTCATTGATGGAAGCCGAGTCAGAAATTTCTGTCCAAATGGTGGCAATCTCTTCCTCCAATATCTTCAATAAATCAGGCAAGTGGGTTAAGATTTCTTGGTCAAGGTTCTCGGAAAAAGCAGTTGTGGTTTCTCCTGTTTGGGGTGTTGTTTCTTTTTTCTCCGTGTAAGGAAGGCATTTCAACAGTTTCGAAATCAGTTCCGGTTTTTGCACAGGTTTTGTCAAATATCCTTCACAGATTGCCTGTATCGCATCTCTTGTCTCTTTCAGGGCAAATGCCGTAATTGCAATGATGGGGATATGTTTTGAATGTGCCTGCTTTTTAAGAATAGTAATGGCATCATATCCGTCCATCACCGGCATTTTCATATCCATCAAAATAAGATCTGGATTTGATGCTTCAGTCACTGCGAGAGCCTCTTTTCCATTTTCGGCAGTCAGTAAGTGAAATCCATAATCTTGCAAAAATCCCTGGATGAGAGTCCGATTGGCTTGAACATCATCAACAATCAAAATGGTTGATGGTTCAAACTGGATTTTGTCAAGGGAGACTTGATCTTGCTCTTTCCTGGTTATTTCAGTTGCAGGAACCACTTCTACTTCATGCAGAACCACTTTGAAGGCACTTCCTTTTCCTTCTTCACTGGTCACAGAGATATGACCATTCATCATTTCGACTAATCGTTTGGTGATGGTCAATCCTAAACCGGTCCCACCATATTGAACAGAATTTTGTCCTTTTTGTTGCTCAAACGCTTCAAAAATAGAGGCAATATGGCTGTCGGGAATACCAACCCCTGTGTCCTCAACGCAAAAGTGAAAGTCAATTTTACTTTGATCATTATTGAGGTATTGATGGTGGGCAGTGAGTTGAATTGTCCCGGATTCCGTAAATTTAACCGCATTGCCAATGAGGTTCAAAAACACTTGACGTAAACGAGTTTCGTCCAATAATAGATTTTGTGGCAATTCAGGATCAAGCTTGATGTCGAATCCTACACTTTTTTCTGAGAGTTTTAAGGAAAAAATTTGCCGCATTTCATAGAAAATATCCTGAGGAGTGACGGTACGGTAAGAAAGCTCCAGTTTGCCTGCTTCAATTTTGGAAAGATCCAGAATTCCGTTGATTAAACTGAGTAACGATTTTCCACTGGAGATGATGGAAGCTAAATAAAGCTTTTGCTGCTCATCGTGAATGATACCATCCAGTATATCCGTAAATCCCAAAATAGCATTCATGGGTGTTCGAATTTCATGGCTCATGTTGGCTAAAAATTCACTTTTTGCCTGACTGGCAGCCTCTGCTTTTGCTTTAGCCACGGACAAAACTTCCTCAATCCGTTTGCGGTCGGTAATATCACGGATGGTTGTCACACGGGCTGATGTCCCCTGATACACAATAGATTTTCCACAAATTTCCATTAAAAAGGTAGAATGATCTTTTTTCAACCCTACTGCTTCATAAGGTTTTTCATATCCTGAACGAATCTTATCTTTTATGAGCTGGTGAGACTCTGGGGCTGCAACCTCAAGGATATTCATGCCGATGAATTCTTCGATGGAGTAACCAAACAAACTGGCCATGGCTTGATTTGCATCAACGACAATTCCATTTTCACTGATAGCCACTCCTTCTAAAGTGGCTTCAGATAATTTTCGAAACCGCTCTTCGCTGTGAGCTAGATTGCGCTCCATCTGTTTGCGCTCTGTGATGTCGTGAATAATTTTTAATTTTGAAATACTGCCATCTGTATTGTTCAAAGGAATATCCGAGAAATCGTAGGTTTTGTTATTAAAAGGATAATAGATTTCTTCCCGCACGGCCTGCCCTTCCATGACTTTGGGGAAATTACACCAGGGACAAACATCTGTACGTTCATGAAGGTATTCATAACATTTACGGTCCCCAAGTGGTCCAAATTCCTTTTCAATGATTGGATTGGTATACTCGATTTCATAGTTCCTGTTGATAATATAAATGCCATCATGCATAGAATCCAAAATACCTTTTAATTTATCACGCTCCGTTTGAAGAGCTCTTTCGATAATGCTCCTTTCATAGTTTTCCTGATGAAGTTGATCATTGGTTTCCAACAGTTCTAAGGTCTTTTCGTCCACCCGTTTTTGTAGCTTCCCCTGAAATTGCTGCTGTTTTCTCTTATAATCCTGAATGGCAAGAGACAGTTCTTCCATCTTTCGTGCAAGGGAACCCAACTCATCTTTCGAGAATACCCCAATTTTGGAAATGGGGTGATGACCAGCAATGTCAATCGCCGCTTTTTCCAAGGTAGCAATGGGGTTGAGCAATAAAATACGAGAAGTGATGAAGATCAAAATGAAGATACCAATTGTACTGAAAGCAGAGACACTAAACGTAGCCAGGTAGATAGAATCGACCCAATTGACCATCATTGTTTCCTTGATCCCTAAAATAACAACCCAATCCCAGGGCTTGAAGTAGTAAGCAACATAGAGATCTTCATGATCTTGATGAGGAATCACTCCCTTCAGCTTGCTGTGTTGTGAGAGATGGATCTGTTCCGCAATGTGCTGCCAATGAGAATGTTCGATATCCGAGTAGATTTCAGGAGAATAAAAGACAGGTTTTTTGGAAGTATCAAGAGTGACCACAAACCCCTTTTTTTCTCTTGCAATTCGGATAGCTGCTTCTCCCGCTTCACGCTGATAGCTCTTGACATAAAACTCCACATTGTCAAAACCTGTTTTATGCAGCAAATCATAGCGTTGATGGATATCACGCATGATGTAGGCGTCTAACAGTACATCCAGATAGCGGTAAGTGGCTTGATAATGACTCGCTTTAGCCTGGTAAAATCCCCATATTCCTAAACCGGTGATCATCGCAAGGATAAACGGGAGGATCACTAATAAAAGCTTCGTTTGAATTTTCATAATGGCCTACCGGTAAATATTATCCTGGGCCAGGTGCAAAATGTCATTGGGCACGACAATTTTCATTTTTAAAACGGTATTGTAATTGATTCCTATCTTGGACTGACTTGGCGGTTTGACAGGAATCATTCCTGGATTTTTGCCTTTTAAGATTTGATCAGCAATCCAAGCAGCTTCACGTCCTGTGGTTTGTGCATCAGGGCTGATGGATATCAAGGCTCCCTGTTTAACTGCTGCAGGAATGGTAGCATAAACGATGGGAATAGATGCTTCTTGCTGCAATAAATTAAAGTATTGTTCCGTTTCGCCAAGAGGGCCAAGGGGCATCCACAGATAGTCGGCTTGTCCCTGCATGTTTTTCAAACAACGTTTCGCCTCCTGCAACATGATTTGGAATTGCTCAGTGATCTTACGGTATGTAACAGAACAAGAAATAAAGGTAACATCCTCGCGTTTTTGTGTGATCTTTTTTAAAAGAGCAATATCTCCCTGGGAGGAAGGATACGTCGAATGGACATAACCAAACCGGATTGGCCGATGGGAAGTAACTGGGCCCACCAAGCGAATGATCAAGTTGATCTTTGTTTCTCGAAAAACAGTATTGATGATGCCTGTGACATTGGTACCAGTGGGTCGGTTGACTTCTTTAATCAATCCTGCACCTACCGGATCGGAGACAGTGAAAAATAATATGGGAATGTCGGTTCCAGCCAATACCTTTTGTGCTTCCTGGGAAGCCATTGTGGCATTGGTCACTACCAGATCAGGCCGATACTTAGCCAACTCTTGTCTCAAGAGAGTAGCTGCTCGTTGTCGACTTCCCTCAGCACTGAAATGTACTAATTCAACATTTTTACCTTCAATATGGCCAAATGCTTTCAAGTGTGTCAGAAACCATTGTGAATGCTCTAAGACAACAGGAACGGGCATGGTTTCCAGCAGGATGATACGCTTGGTTGTTGTTTGCGCTATTGTAGCAAATGAAAAACATGTCAATACCATTAAAGGTATAATGAAGATTGTGATCCGGTTCGATTTTATCATCTTTCCTGTATCCGATGTCTCCAAACGTTTTCTCTATTTTGCGTATTTTCCTGTCATTTGGTGGCACAATAAATTGATCAGTATTCCGAAGCAACAGTACTGCGGATGAATCCTCCAATCGTTGTATCGAAGTCACCATAATACATACGCCATCTTCCATCGGGCAGGACGACAATGTCGGGATCATTTCCTTCTGCCATCGAAGTCACTCCAGTGATTCCAGTCTCCTCTGCATTTTCCCAGGTTAAACCATCAGTCGAAGTGGCGGTCCAGGAAGCTGTGGGGTCGTTGACATAGAAGAACATGCGGAAAGTTCCATCCGTTTTTTTGATCACAAAGGGGTGCTCTGCCGATTTATCAATGTTGGAACCTTCACCTACCCGCACTCCAGTCTCTGGAGTCCAATTGAGCATGTCACTGGAAACAGCACTATATGTTTGAAAGGGGGTGATTGGTTCATCAGGCATCGGAAGCCGGCTAAAATACATGCGGTATGTGTTATCATCCAAAGTGACCAGGCTACCCCCACTGAGACTGTCTTCTCCAAAATCAGACGCTTTGATGCGGATTCCACTTTCTTCCGTAAAGTTCAGACCATCACTGCTGATGGCACTGCCGATACCTGCTTCTCTATCCACCATGCCGGTAAAAAACAGACGATACCTTCCATCACTCAATTTCACAACACGTGGTTGCCCATGTCCATCGGAAAGACGCACTCCAGATTCCAGGGTGAAATTTAATCCATCGGTTGAAGTAGAACTCAAAATTCCTACATTTTGGGCAATATAGTATGCACGGTAAGTGTCGTCTGGCAATATCACCACAGAAATATCTGCTACAGGCAAACCCGCTTCTACCCCTACATCGGAAGGCTGGATACGAATTCCTTCATCAAGCGTCCATCTGGAGGATGTGGTGGAGTCATCAATAGTCGTCGAATCGTTGGTGGTGGTTGAAGGGTCTGAAGTGGTACCGCCATTAGTATTTGAAGCATCCAAAGTGGACTCACCCGTAGTATTTGAAGCATCTGACGTTGTATCACTGATGGAGCTTCCTCCTCCGCCCCCTCCACCTCCACAAGCAGCAAAGATGAAAGCAGAAATGAAGAGTACTAAAATGAGTTGCCATCTAAAGTTTAGTGTTTTGATCATTGTCATTCCTTTCTTATTTCTTCAGAAATTTCTCGTTTTTGTGATGTTGTTGCTCCATCATAAAATCTATTCTAATTCTTCTCCATAGATCCTGCAAGGCGTACGACTCTCAATAGAGGCAACAACTATTGCCAATCAAGATCCATTTATGTTAGAAGATCTCCTGGAGTCCATGTGGGTCAAAGAATAGGAGTTGGGTGGGTAAACATACTTTCGATGTTCACTTTTGATCATCCGCAACACCTAATCCTGAAACTACAGATGCTTGCGTGCTGTGATACGATACGGTTGATAGCCGAGATTCTGCCACGTTAGCTCAGCTTCCGTATTGCCGACAATATAATACAACTCAACGTAGTGTAAATCCCGTTTTGCAAACCAATCTTCAATTTGTGCAATTAACGATTGGGAAATACCGCGTTGTCGATAATCAGGATCTACCCAGCACACAACAATTTCTCCAATACGTTTAATTTTGGAAATGGGCATAGCAGGAGATGTCTCTCTGCCTAATAACATACCGACTGGATCATGGTTGACTTCTGCAATCAGTACTTGCGATTTCTCTGATTTCACAAATTCTGTGACATATGCACCAAATCCTTGGTCATAATTCTCCTCCAGCTCGATAAAGTAGGCATCTTGAGAACGTTCTCGAACGTGATCGACCAACTGTTTAAGGCTCTGGACTGTATAGGGAACATCTTCTAATGTTGCTTCTCGTATCATAATCAATATTTCAGATAGTTTAGGGTTGCTGATAGATATGGGCTTACGGATTTTCAGAGATTTTTCCAGCTGGAGTGGCGCTTTTCTTTGGTTTCTAATCGTATCACCTGGCTGGAGTTTTCACCAAATCCATAAAACTAATAAAGGACTTGTGAGTTCCTCTCCTTTGAATATCCTGGCTTTCTCACACTTTTCTGTCACCTTAGATTGCTCTGGTTTATTCATGGAAATATCTTTTCTCAATTGGTTACGAGCGTACAGTGGTGGTATCCTGGTATTTCTACTGTATGGTACGCTCTCTACTCCAATGGCCGATGATTTACCGAAGAATAAAATACCATTAACCAAGGTCACGCTTCAACTCAAATGGAAACATCAGTTTCAATTTGCGGGATATTATGCTGCTTTGGAAAAAGGGTATTATCGACAAATAGGATTGGACGTTCAACTCATCGAAGCCCCAGATCATGAAGAAGCATTTGAACCTGTGTTGCGAGGAGACGCGGAATTTGGAATTGCGATGTCCGATTTAGTGCTATTGAGAGCGCAAAAAAAACCGGTTGTTGCACTTGCCGCGATTTATCAGCATTCACCATTGATCCTCCTGGCCCCCCAAAGTAAAAAAATTCAAAACATTCACGATTTGGTGGGGAAAAAGGTGATGATGGAAAATCATGCTGAAGAACTGCTTGCCTACTTGAAATCCGAAGGCGTTCCCTCTTCCAAATTCATCGTGTATCCCCATACCTATGACATATCTCAAGTGGCCAGTGGGGAGATTGACGCAATTTCTGCCTATTCGACAGACGAACCTTTCATGCTTAAAGAACAAGGTATTGATTATCACGTTTTTTCAGCACGTTCTGGAGGAATTGACTTTTATGGGGATGTGCTATTTACGGTGGAAGCACAAATCGAGCAAAACCCAGAACGAGTTCATCAATTTCTTCAGGCATCCCTAAAAGGGTGGGGATACGCCTTAAGCCATTCTGAAGAAATAATCGATTTGATACTATCTAAATACAGCCAGAGACATTCTCGAGAGCACCTGCGGTTTGAAGCCCAACAATCGAAACGGCTGATTTTGCCAGATGTTGTAGAAATCGGATACATGAACCCAGGGCGTTGGAAACACATTTCCAATATTTACGCGGACATGAACATGATTCCTAAAAATGTATCATTGGAAGGCTTTATCTATAGCAAATCTCCTCATCCCGACTTAACCTGGTTGTATTCCATCTTGGCCGGAACCTTACTGGTATCCCTGATAGGGTTTTTCATTTCAGCACGATTTTACAAATTGAATAAACGTCTACGTTATCAAATCACAAAACGCGAAGAGGCAGAAAAAAAATTGGTGGCACAAACAGAACAATTGGAAGAAAAAAATCAACAGATCATGCTGGATTTAAAATTAGCCGGTGATGTCCAGACACAACTGTTTAAAGCATATACCATTCCTTCCTTTCTCAGAATAGCAATTCGTTTTTTTCCTTATGATCACATTTCTGGTGATATTTATAAAGCTTACCTGAATTCTCAGAACTTATTGAATCTCTTTATTGGAGATGGGACGGGGCATGGCTTAGGGCCTGCTTTGTCAACCATGATGGTGAACACCCTGCTTGCTCAAAATCCAGACTTTAGCCCAAATCACATGTTACAGGAGCTGAATGATATTTTTTATAGAAACCTGCCCGAAGACTCTTTCATGACGGCAGCTCATCTGCAAATTTCAGAAATGGGTCAACTGAAATACGCAACAGCAGGGCATCCTCCGGTTATTATACTTTCTGGAAAAGAACCAACCGTCGTGGAGTTGAGTAGCAGTACTTCACTCTTGGGTGCTTTTCCTATCTTTACCCCACAAGAAACATCTATCACGCTATCACCTGGAGATCGAGGATACCTGTATACCGATGGAATCACAGAATGGTTGAATCCTCAGAAGGAAATGTTTGGCGCCGCAAACCTGGAAACCTTTTTACGCGAACATCATTCAAATGATTTGGACATGGTATTATCTCATTTGATGGATCACATTTCGAAACAACACGCCCAAGGAGTTCCCTGCAACGATGACATCACCATCATAGCTTTTGAATTTTTAGGGACGGCCGACAAAACGGCAAAACACACTTAACAGGAAATTTTATGTATGACACTATTTTAATTACAGGAGGTGCGGGTTTTGTAGGTTCGAACCTAGCCCTTTTATGGAAGAAAGACTTTCCAGAAAGCCGGGTAATTGCCCTGGATAATTTGAAACGGCGCGGGGCTGAATTGAATATTCCCAGGTTAAGAAATGCCGGCGTAGAATACATGCATGGTGACATTCGCAATCCAGAAGACCTGGAGTTGGACTGCCCACTTGGTCTAGTCCTGGAATGTTCAGCAGAACCATCTGTATTAGCGGGTTATCACAGCTCTCCTGCATACCTGATCAATACCAATTTGATGGGCACCGTTCATTGTTTGGAATTGGTCAGAAAACACCAGGCAGACATTGTTTTTTTATCCACCAGCCGCGTCTATCCTGTCGAGACCATCAATCAATTGACTTACCGTGAAGAAGCAAAACGTTTAGTGCTGGAGACAGAAACAACAATGCCAGGAGTGAGTGAATTTGGTTTTTCTGAAGCATTTCCACTGGCAGGTGCCCGTTCTTTGTATGGCACCACCAAGCTGGCATCCGAACTGCTGTTGACAGAATACATCGACATGTACAATGTCCGTGGAATCATCAACCGGTGTGGGGTACTCACGGGGCCCTGGCAAATGGGCAAAGTGGATCAGGGGGTCATTGTGCTTTGGATGGCCCGGCATATTTTTGGAGGACAACTGTCTTACATTGGGTATGGTGGTCAAGGAAAACAGGTACGGGATATTTTACATGTGGCCGATTTGTATGAGTTGCTCAAACGACAGCTGCAGTCCATTGATACACATAATGGCCAAATATATAATGTTGGAGGAGGTATCTCGCTCAGTCTATCATTGGCCGAACTGACGGATTTTTGTCGTGACATTACTGGCAGAGAAATACCTATTGAAAATGTTCCAGAAACACGGGAAGCCGATATTCCTTATTATGTCAGTGATTGTCGTCATGTATGTGCTGCCGCAAGCTGGCAACCCGAGCACTCACTTCGAGATATTCTTCAAGAAATTTCCAGTTGGATTGAAGAGCATGCCACACAATTGAAACCCCTCCTGAGTTAAATTTAAGCATTTCTGCCTTTCTCTTCCTTTTGGAATCAGCGCATTCACTGAATCGATGAACCTCTATAACCAGAATATGCTCCAATGAAAATAAAGATAGCTGAAATGGCACCTTTCAGAATCTCAGTAAAGTAGTTAAAATTTCTTACATCTGCAACCCACCCCTGCCCCTCCCAAGAGGAGAATTTCCCTCTTGGGAGGGGCAGGGGTGGGTAAAGCTACGAATCTAATTTGTAAACTAAAATTGGAATGCTCCAAAAATATATGAAAGCCCCGTTAGCATTTCTTGACAATGAGCAATGGGATGCTATCTTATCACTTTTCAAGTGGCAAATTATTCTTCTGCAATGGACTTTGAGTAAGAGATAGCAATGCAAACAAAATACATATTTATTACGGGTGGCGTAGTTTCTGGCTTGGGTAAAGGAATTGCCGGTGCTTCTATAGGGGCTTTATTGGAAAGTCGAGGTTTGACTGTTTCTTTGATGAAACTGGACCCTTATATCAATGTAGACGCTGGAACCATGAATCCTTTTCAGCATGGAGAAGTTTTTGTGACAGAAGACGGTGCAGAAACAGACTTGGACTTAGGGCATTATGAACGTTACACCAGTGCCGTCTTGACCCGAAAGCACAATTTCACCACAGGACAAATCTATGATTCTGTGATTCGTAAGGAAAGAGCAGGCAAATATCTGGGACGTACGATTCAGGTGGTTCCACACATCATTGATGAAATTAAAGAAAAAATTACAGAAAGCTCCCAAAATGTCGATGTTTCTATTGTAGAAATTGGTGGGACAGTTGGCGATATAGAATCATTACCATTCTTAGAAGCCATTCGTCAGTTTCGTCATGACTGTGGTCGGGAAAACGGAATTTTTATTCATCTCACCCTCATTGTGTATTTTGAAAATGGTGAGATGAAAACCAAACCGACCCAACATAGTGTCGGAAAATTGCGTGAAATTGGGATTCAACCAGATATTTTGATTTGTCGTACCAAAGATCCCATGCCACAAAAAATTAAAAGCAAAATCTCATTGTTCACTAATGTGGAAGTAGAAGCAGTTATCAATGGGATGGATGTGGCCAGTGTTTATGAAGTTCCATTGATGTTCAATGAAGAAGGATTGGATGAAAAAATCGTCGAATACCTCCACATGTGGACAGGCCGTCCTAAACTGCAAGCATGGGCGGATACCGTTGATTGTTTTAAAAACCCGATTGGAGAAGTAAACATTGCCTTTGTGGGAAAATACGTGGAGCATCGCGATTCCTATGAAAGCTTGAATGAAGCATTAGCTCACGGAGGCATTGCCAATCGTGTCCGTGTGAATCTTTGCTATATCAATTCAGAAGAATTGGGTGGAAAAAATGGATTAGATCTGTTGCAAGGAGTCCATGGTGTTTTGGTGGCACCTGGCTTTGGAGAGCGTGGCACGGAAGGAAAGATAGAAGCCGTTCAATATGCACGTGTGAACAAAATTCCTTTTTTTGGGATTTGCCTTGGTTTGCAGATGGCAGTGATTGAGTTCGCCAGAAATGTGGCCAAGATCCCCAACGCCAATTCAGGAGAATTTACACCAAATAATAGAGATAATGTCATTGACTTGATGCCTGAACAAGAGGGGCAACAGGGCACTGGAGGAAGCATGCGGCTGGGCGGGTATCCAGCAGTCTTAAAAAAAGATACCCTGATTGCATCTATCTATGGAATAGAGAAAATTGTAGAACGTCACCGTCATCGTTATGAGGTCATGAATGCTTTTGTTCCGCGTCTGGAAAAAGCAGGGTTGATTATCTCAGGACGCCATCCCAATCGAGATTTAGTAGAAACGATTGAGTTGGACTCAAAGGATCATCCCTGGTTTATTGGATGCCAGTATCATCCTGAATTGAAATCAAAACCTTTGCAGCCTCATCCTCTCTTTGCCTCGTTTATTGCAGCGGCATACCGGTATCGAGAAGATGCCGAAAGGACTGAAGAATCTTCAGAGAAAGTATAGTATGCTTTACTCCCATGTATTGTTGTGGAAAAAATTTATCATGAGTCGTACTGTACAAAGGATTGCCTTTCTTTGCTGTATTTTCTGGATGATGTTTCAGCTTCTGTTTTCTGTTCATGCGGCAAACGGCATGGAAAACTATAAAATTACAGAAAAAACATTGGAGGCTCTCAAACAGGAAAGTCTCCCTTCCCCTCTTTTAGATGCCTTACATCCATTAATCAATCAACTGTATACTTCCAAAGATTCTTTTCTGACCACCCTGAATGGGCTATCAGTTCGTCCTAAAACAGAGCAAATCGATCAGATCGTTAAACATGCATTGCTGGATAACTTAATGATCCGCTCTGATAAATTTTCTGGAGATTTGCAGGCAGGAGAGGCAGTGTTCTCTGGCAACGTGAAAGGGCAGATTCCCAAGGACGAAATTCATTTTTCTGCCGGAAAGGTTCGTATTATTTCAGAGGAAGGAAAACGCTATAATAAAATTATTGCAGAAAATGCAGTTCACATCCAACAGTTCCAACAAGATCTAAAATCAGATTATGCTTTTTATGACCGTACTTCCCAGCAATTAAAATTAGAAGGCAATATCGTTATTAAGGATGAAGAAAGCACTCTGTATGGCACCACTGCCTACCTCGATCGTATCAAACAAAAAACAGAGATTCGCGGTCATTCCAGAGCTAATCAAAGCGGACGAATCAAACTGGAATACGATTTGAAAGAATCAGTGTCGCCACCAGATTCACCGGAACAAACACGGACGACCGTCAAAGCGCAGCGTGCCATGTTTGAAAAAAGTAAAAATCAGGCAACGTTCGAAGGAAATATTGAAATGACGCGTCCTTTGCGTCAAATTTATTTGACTGCGGGCAAAGCCATTTTGAATTTTGCTGAATCCCGTGAGTTGGTTTCTATTTATGCCGAACAGAAAGTTTGTATCCAGCAATTGGGACGTGTTGCTCGTGCGGATAAGGCGTATTTTGATGAACCGCAGCAAACCATCCGTCTGGAAGGTAATGCAGAAGTCAGTGGAGAAGGTCGATATTTGAATGGCAATGAGATTACCCTGTTTTTGGATGTGGAAAGAGGAGAAGCTAGAGGGGATAGTGACACCCCCATTCAAATGGTTATTTCACTGGATGACCTGCCTCAGCAAACTGCTCCTTCCTTCACCTGTAAATGATATACACCCTCCAATACAAAGGTTTGATGCGAATTGGAAGTACAGGACAAAATTTACAGAATACTCAGAAGACCGAAAATAAAAAACCCCAATTAGCTCTGGATGCGGCTTTCAAAAAAACAAGATCTGGGTTACAGGTTTATACCGAAAAATATGGTTCTGGTACAAAAGTAGAAAATGGTAAAAACGTCGTGGTTCATTATGAAGGTTGGCTTGCCGAAGATTTTACTCTCTTCGATAGCAGTAGACAAAAACGCCGTCCTTTTGAATTTGTCCTGGGAAAGGGACAAGTGATTGCTGGATGGGAAGAAGCTCTGGAAGGAGTGAGGGTTGGGAGCGTCTTGCAGTTAAAAATTCCTGCCAATTTAGCCTATGGTGCTTCAGGACATCCTGGAGCAGGCATACCTGCCAATGCTGATCTGATTTTTAAAGTTCAGGTCCTTCGTGTCAAATAAAAAAACAAGTTTTTTAATGTTTTTTTTTAGTATTTCTAAAGTTTGATATTTCGAAAAAAATATTTAAAAAAAACTTTTTTTTCTTAAATCATTAACTGTTTGATATAAAAATGCTAATTCAATTCTTCAAAAAATAGATGAATTTTTACCAGAACTCAGGCTTGACTTTTGAGTCATATTTTAGTGTTTTTGGCGGAGTGATTTGATAATTTTCTATATAGCCAATTGGTGAGTAGATCTCGCAAAATCCGTACTTCGAGCAATTTTACTATGGGTATACCCCTGGCATGTCATCTACATTGTATACTTCCTTTGTCGAGGGTCTTTTCTCTGCACAAGTCTCAGGTTTTCTCCCCACAAAATCTAACAACACCTCAACAAGAAATTACCGTTAGGTTGTATGTGGTCCCGACTTTCTTCTTTTTCCACTATTTTAAAAACTTTTTGACGCCAAAGCATTTCCATAAGGTTTTTTCTGCTCCAGCCATACGCTTCATAGGTTTGCCCTGGATTTATCAATTGGTGAGGCGAATACGCATATTACTGTTAAGCTTTCGACACAAGGATGTGTTTGTTTTTTGAGCCCAAGGATGGGCTCATTATTTTATGCTTTGTTCGCCTTCCAGTTCCTCTTAAACAATTTTTCTACCTCCTGCAACCAGCTTCAACTGAATACAGATATTCACAATAAGGTACACAAATTCTCAATCTTGTTTTTAATCCGAGTCAACCCCTTTTTTAGTTGAAATTCTCACATGACCGATTTATGCCATATTGGCTAGAGTTTGTTTTTTATTTTCTTTCATCATGTGTAGTATTAGACCAAAAGTGGACAACATGCCAAAGAGAAATAAAAGCTGCATCTTTATCAAAGGAGTTTTCAATGCTTCGGAATGTGTGGGGATAGTCTGGCAACTCAAGATTCAATGCCTTTCTATATTAATTTTCAAAATTAAAATTGTAGATATCAAGAGAAAGGAATAGTGATGGAAGTCTATTCGGAAGTGCATGTAGAGTTAACCACTCTTTGTGATTTTAAATGTAATTTTTGTCCTTTAACTCACGGAATAAATAGATCGTTGCAAACCATAAAAAAAGAAAAGGCATTTACTATCATTCAGGAAATTGCTGATTATCGACTTGCCAAAGGTATTTCATATTTTTGTCTTGGAGAACCTTTTCTGGTAACCTACCTGGGAGAATTATTAGAATATGCTTCTCAAAGAGGAATCAAGAATAGGTTGACAACTAATGGTTTTTTATTATCAAAAGGAAATAAGAGAGTAGAAAAAAATCTCGAATATTGTGACTTTTTGGATATTAGTTTACGAGCTTCTGATCAAGAAAGTTTTGCTGCGATGTGTAAGGATAGGAACGCGTCTTTTGCTGATTTTTTAGCAGGCATCAAAACTTTCTTAGCAGAAGTCAAAAAAGGTAAGTATCATAAGACAAAAATACGCTTATTTGTATTTTTAACAAAAGATTCTCAAAATGTGTTGAGTACTCTGGGAATTGATTATGAAATCACGAGTGATGTACCTCTGCAAACTGAAATCGTTCATAATCACATTCGTCTTTTTTTTGAAAAACCAATTCCTTGGACAAAAGCAGATGAAGCAGCACCTCTTCAAAAAACAGGATTTTGTGAAGAATATCTACATGGCTATAATATACTGGCAAATGGAGATCTCACTCCATGCACCTTTGATTATGATGGTCATAATGCGGTCGGAAATATTTATTCTGATGGAGGAATCAAACAAGTTCTATCCAATGAAAAATATTTAAAATTTAAACAAGTATTTGCAAAAAATATTGTTCCCTCTGATTTTTGTGCCACATGTCACCAATTAAATAAGAAAAAATATAAGCCAAAATTTCAGGAAAAAATATTATGAACTCACTAGAGTTAGTATCGAAATGGATTACAAGTATTCCTGACCATCATAGCCTTGAAGCCTATGATATAGCAGAAAAAGCCTTTATTGATGCGATAGGTTGTATTTTGTCGGGTTCAAACTCTGATGTTTCAAGAAAAACACGCAGTGCTATTCAAGACTGTGGGATCGGAAAATCAACGATCATGGGGACGGATTTAAAACTGGCCTCGTCTTGGGCTGCTTTTGCAAATGGCGTGTCCGGCAATGCTTTTGATTATAATGATTGCGATCTAATTTCTCTGAGTCATATCAGTGTTGTCTTATTCCCTGCGCTCATTGCTGTTGCAGAGGAAATGTCTTCATCCGCTAAAGAAATTTTAGATAGCTACATTATTGGTGTGGAAATCATCATGAAAGTTGGTGAAGTCATTGGGAGTGGCCTCTTTAATCAGGGTTGGCATCCAACTCCTATTTTGGGTGCTCTTGGTGCAACAGCAGCTTGTTGTCGACTGATGAAACTCCCACCAGAGCAAACAGCCTCAGCTTTAAGTTTAGTGACGAGTATGATAGGAGGATACAATTCTCAGATAGGAGCGATGGCGAAACCCATACATGTGGGGTTAGCTGCAAAAAATGGGGTTATTGCTTCAAAGTTAGCGGCTACTGGAATTAGTGCAAGTATGGAGACATTGGATGGAAAATGGAGCCTTTGTACTCTTTCTGCAAATGTCAATCCTGCAAATTTAAGAGATGTACTCCTGAAATTAGGAAACCCTCTTGGGATTGTGCAACATGGGTTGACCATGAAATTCTACCCATGTTGTGTTTATCTGCAGAATACTATTGAAGGAATACTTAAACTTTGCCGCAATTATCAAATTGATAGAACAGGAATTATTAAAGTGGTTGTAAAAATCCCCTCTTATAAAGCTGAATACTTACCTTATATTGTGCCTGAAACCATTTCTGAAGCGATGTACAGTACGCCTTATTGCATTGCAGCTGCTATTTCGAAAAATGAACTCACACTGTTTGACTTTACGCCTGAAGCTTTAAAAGATAAAGAAGTACTTTCTCTAATTCCAATTATCAGCATGCTTCCTTATCCTTTAAAACTGTCTGAGGTCGAGGGGCATTCTGAGCATCCTGATATTGTGGAGATTCATTTAAAAGATGGCAGGGTATTAACTGAAAAAATAATATATTCTAAAGGATCAACACAGTCACCGGGAACAAGAAATGACATCATAGCAAAGTTTCATGCTTGTATTGCTTATTCCCCTTTAAATTCAAAGAAGAGTTCCGAGATTGAAACGAAATTCTGCGACCTCCAGTCAATTAAAGATATTTCTGAACTAACGGCTTTATTATCTATCTAAGAACCTGTTTGGAACAGGTGGTTCGTTGCGAGTAATGAGTTTTTAGTTTAAAATTCCTGATTTTTTAGATCAACATAGAGTTTCACTTCTGCTACTTGTGCCCCTGAATTGATATTCAATAGTGTATTTACCCAGTATCCTTCTTTTTTATTGATGATTCTCGTAATTTTGAATATCCCGGTGAATTCATTGTGATCCACCTGTTTTGAACAACGTACATTAGAGTTTGCGATCAATATTTTTTCATCCACGATAGTTGGGAAAAAAACATCGAGTGGAATTTGTCTTAATTTCTCTAGACCATTTACAAATATATTTGCCAGAGTAACATACATGATTTGTTCATAAACGATTAAAACCTCTACCGCATTCAGATGATATTTCCTTCCTTTTACGGCATAAACTGTAGTGGGAACAGAGAATTTACCCCATGCTTCTTTTCCATTAATCGTCACTTCTTTCAGGTATTGACATTCTTCTTCATAAACATCTAGAGTCAGTTTTAGTAATTCATTTGTTTGCATATAGGATTCTAAAAAGTAAGATGTGAGAATTATTAATTCTTTAGGGATTTGTTATCATTAAAGTTTGGTAACTTGGTAAATCCATATATTGTAAAAAACACTTTTTGTCGCTTTAGGCCAGCAATTAAACTTATCTGTCTTTTCGATCAACTTCCACAACGATAATTTTTCAAGTTGAGACACTTTTTGCTCATATTCACTGTTTTCATAAACATCTGTTCTGATGGTAAAAACAATGTACCCTCCTGGTTTAGTAATCCTAATGAGCTCATCAAAAGCGTGACTGGGAGCATGGCCAGGCCCAAATACTCCTTTGGCTATGATGGCGTCGTAAGTCCCACTTGCTATCTCTAATGCTTCCCCAAGTATCCCTTGATGTAAAGCGGAGTATATGTTTTTTTTGCGAGCTTCTTCAATCATTCCTCTTGATAATTCAAGGGCTTCTACCTCATGGTAACCGTATTCTTGCAAAACCTCTCCAACCAAACCTGTCCCTGCGCCAGCATCTAAAACTTTTGCGTCGGTTGAAACATACTTCATAAAAGTCTCTACTGTATAACGTGGACTGAAATTACCAAATATATTATTGATATCTTCATCATAATTAGTTGCCCATTCATCATAGCGCTTAGCGAGTTCTTCAAGATTGGGAGCTTCGTAAACCCATTGGGCTTTTGATTCCCAGTTTTCCTCGTTCTGATTTTTCATAATTGCTTTCTGTGAAAAAATAAAATTCTCTATTATTGTGCTGTTAAATTATCGAATTGGCTAACTAGTATGATTTGTTATACATGAAATTTTTCTAAATTTTTGGCTGCTTCTTCAATCTCTTCTCGTCGCCCTAATGTGCTTAAACGTATAAAACCATCCCCATTTGAGCCAAATAAAATGCCTGGAATACCAACAATCCCTGTTTCGGTTAAGAGTCTATGGAAAAATTGCCAAGAATTTTCTCCGTTTGGTGCTTTTACCCATAGATAAGGGTTCTCTGTCCCACCAAAACAACAAAAACCAAAATTTTTCATACTTTGTTTCAATAAACAAGCGTTGCCCATATAATAATCAACGATTCCTTTGCATTCTTTTTGACCTTGCTCGGTGAGAATCGCCATTGCTGCCTGCTGAGCTAAATTGGAGGCTCCCCAAAATTTGATAGAATTTCGAATATTCCACATATTTTTAAGTTCACCATATTCTGAATCATTGCTGAGAAGAGTATCAGGAACGATACTCCAACCAACTCTGAGTCCTGTGAAACTGGCAAACTTGGAAAAGCTACAAACTTCAATCGCACATTCCCGTGCCCCTTCAATTTCGTAAATACTCATGGGAACATCTGGAGTGCGGATAAAATAATTGTAAACCGCATCAAAAATGAGGATAGAACCGTGATACCGTGCATAGTTAACAAAAGCCTGAAGTTGTTTTCGGTTGAACACGGCACCAGTTGGATTGTTAGGAGAACAGAGGTAGATGAGATCAACTTTTGTTTGCGGAGGTTCCGGAATAAAGTGATTTTCTTCTAAACAGGGCAATTCAAGAAAGCTGGAACGCCCAGAAAGAATGACTCCCTCATAGAAACTAGGATAATATGGATTGGGTAATGCAACTGTATTATTCGGTTCAAACAGTTCTAATATATTGGTTAAGATCGATTGGGCTCCATCATTTACGAAAACTTCAGAGGGATCAAATGAGACTTCAATTTTTTTTGAATAATACTCTTCACAAATCTTCTCTCTGAGTTGTACATTCCCACGGATATCCTCATAACTGGTATAGGTCTCGACATCTCCTAATCGTTTAGACGCATTAACTAAAGCGTGTGTTATGGCAGGTGAAAGAGGTTGGCTGGTATTCCCCCATCCCATCATGAATAATTTTTTCCCTGGTTCAGAACGTTGATAATCTATGACTATTTTGGAAATATTCTTTTTAACAATGTCGTAATAAGTACCTTGAGTTTTAACTGTGTGTAAATTTTTATTTTTGGTTGCCATAAAATGCAGGGGATACTAAAAAGTTTTCTATTGATACTATTAGAAGTTTACTCAAAGAGTCCGAAACAATTTCAGTAACTCGATACCAGATGAAATTACTTGGCCCTATTGAAGTGGTCAAGTGAAAGTTGACAAGGGTCCTCCCTTTCTTTAAAATATCTTGTCCCATCTGAAGACGACGATTTTCAAAGTGTAAACGCCGTATTTCTTCATGCAAGCCTGAGTCTACTTCATGCGGTTTAGCTGCGACAACTTTACCAAAAAGCATCTATATCAACTCGAAGACCATTTTTAAAACCAACATAAAAATTAGCGAGCGTTCAACTAAGAGTTTAATAGATAGAACGTCCTCCATCGACGGGTAAGACAATGCCTGTTAAAAAATCTCCATGTAGCAGATAGTCGACAGCTGCTACGATGTCTTCTGCAGATCCGATTCTTTTTAATAAACTTTGCTCAATGGATGCTTGTTGATTGAGTTCCGTACCAGGAAGGGGAGGGAGAACCGTGCCTGGAGCAATGGCATTGACATGGATTTGTGGCGCTAAAGCTTTGGCGAGTCCTTCGGTGAGAGTGATTAGACCTGATTTTGTCATGCAATATGGCAAAAAGTTAACCCAGGGACGATAGGCCGAAACATCGGCCATGTTGATGATTTTTCCCTCTCCCTGGGATTTCATTTGAGCACCAACTTGTTGAGATAAAAAAAAAGGAGCTTTCAAGTTGAGATTGAATAGATCATCCCATTGTTCTTCTGTCACTGAAAAAGGAGGAGTCGGGTAAAAGACTGAGGCACTATTGATCAAAACAGAAATAGGCCCCAGGTTTTCTGTAACGCTGTCTATCAGTTGTTTCAGTTGGGATAAATCACCAAGATCTGCTGAGAACAAGCCGTGCTTGTCAGGCCCTCCTTGCATTTGTGAAAGGGTAGTTTGAGCGCCTTCTTCAGAATGGTTGTAATGTATGGCTACTCGCATGCCGATACTTGCCAGGTAGATAGCAATTTGCTGGCCTAAGCGTCTTCCCGCTCCAGTGACAAGAGCAACTTTTTCTTGGAATTCCATAATTTTTCCTTCATTGGAGATTGATCATCTGTCTAAATTGAGATAAATGATGGAATACAATGATTACCATAGTCAAAAAAAAATCTATATACTTTCTTGAGATTACCAGCAAATCGAAACAGGTAAAAACTCGGTCAATATTGCCTGATTGTAACACGAATCGCTTGATATATTTTAGGAAGGAAGATTATGACTGGTGCGACGGACCCACAGTCCAGTAGCCGCCTATTTCGAAAAGCATGCCGTTTTTACAGCTTCCTGGCAGGAGGAGAGCTGGGTATGCTAGAAAAGTTGATCAAAGAAACCAATCTGGGCCAACAGCTCTTGAATCAAATTTTTGATTCAGACGAAGACGAGCAGATTATCCAACCTGCTGAAATGGAAGCCATTGCGCAAGTCATTGGAATTCCAGTTAAGCAACTTTTATGGAATCAAGAGCAGATGAACCATTTATATGCTCAATTTGACCTGGACTATGACACAGAAGTCAAGGATATCAATAAACGATTTTTTGGTGCTTCCATCAACCCCCTGCAATGCTCCAGAGCCGTAATGACGATGATCTTTTCAGAGCAAGGAGTGGCCCCAAAGAAACAGCAGTATTTTGAATACCTTAAACAAACACTTGCTTTGACAGATGAAATCATCATTCCTATAGATGATTCGGAGAGGCGCTTTCATTCACTGATCAAATCTCTGCCAAAAGACAAACGGTTCTTGAGCATTGTTGTCAAATGGATCATTGGGGCGGTATTTGCGGATGGTACAGTGAATGACAGTGAAGTAGAAAAGTTGAATGAACTCCTCCATGAAATCCAACAAATTCGTGGTGAATTGGCAGGAGCACATGTGAATTTAAAACCTATTATTTAATTTGTTATGGAACCGTCAATGCGACTGGGCCTCACCATGGGTGATCCCAATGGAGTGGGCCCTGAAATTATTATCAGAGCACTGCAACAAATACAGCCTACCGAATGGCAACCCCTGATTTTTGGAGATTGGCATGTTTTACAAGAAATTAATACAATCCTTGGAAGTCCCTTGCAGTTTTGTAAATTTGATGAAGGTGATTCAAAGGAATCAGCCATTCCTGTTCTGGATTTAGCGGTTTCCATCAATCGGGAATGGGAACCAGGAAAGCTTTGTGCATGGGGGGGCGAATCTTCTTATTGTTTCTTGACAGAAGCCATTCAATGGGCATTGGAAAAAAAAATCGGAGCTATCGTCACTGCTCCTTTATGCAAGGAAGCCTTGCATGCAGCAGGACATTTTTTTCCAGGACACACAGAGATTCTTTCTCATCACACCAATGGTGCACTGCCTGTCATGATGCTGGCAGTTGATAATTTACGGGCAATTCATGTCACCTTGCACATGTCCTTAAGAGATGCCATTGCAGCATTAACGCCAGAGCGTATTGTCAAAGTCATCACGATTGCAGATAAGGCATTGCGACAAATGGGTATTGAACATCCAAGACTCGCCGTGCCTGGACTGAACCCTCATGCGGGCGAAAATGCACTATTTGGAACAGAAGAACAGGAAATCATCATACCCGCCATTGAAGAAGCCCAAAGACGGGGTTTCGATTGCCAGGGACCTTTTCCTCCAGACACCATATTTCTTCATCACCGTGACAATCTATTTGATGCGGTAATCACACTTTACCATGATCAAGCCCACATTCCCTTTAAATTGCTGGGATTTGAACGTGGTGTGAATATTACTTTGGGCTTACCCATCATCCGTACTTCTGTCGATCATGGTACGGCCTTTGATCGTGCTTCCCAATTCCAATCCGATCCCGAATCATTGATTCATGCCATTGAGTTTGCACAAATGATGATTGTTAACAATTACCAGTTTCAGGAATGAAACGTAATGCCTGGGTTGATGGGCAGGCATTGCCCTTTTTGTTGTCTGCATAAGTTTAAACTTTTTTGCTCGAATCCCCTCTCAAGGTTCCAACCATAGAATTCTTCCAAACGTCAAAAAATCAGGTATAGTATTAATAATTCGGATAAGGCAAATCTTGCCTAAAACAGATTCCTGACTCAAGAATCTGTTTTTGATCCTGATGACATTATACGAAGTTGCATTGAAATGTGGCAGTACCTGGAAACCCTCTCTTTTTTTCTGAGAGAGGATGAAGGGAAGGGAGAAAAAATAATTGTTATTTTTTAAATGCGACTTCGTATTAGATTCCATTTCACATTCAGATTTGGAGGACCAATGCATTTGACACATTACGAAAGAAACAATATTTATATTGTTGCTTTTGAAGGCGACTTAACCAACAACAATGCAAAAGCTTGCAATCAATACCTGCGCCCTATTCTTGACAAAATGAAGAAATCGAAACACAAAAACCGAATCCTATTGGATCTAACAGGAGTCCCCCATATGGATTCTGCAGGACTCGGCTTGATTTGTGGAAAATTCATCGGTCTGAAGAAACAAGAAAAAAAACTAGCTTTATGCAATCTCAAGCCTTCAGTCAGGCATACATTCTCAATCGTTGGTGTGGATGAAACAATCCCAATTTATTCGACCTTGATGGAAGGACTGCACTACCTGAGTTTGTAGGTAAATCCACATCGTCTCCTCATTTGAATGCTTTGAGACAGGAGAAACTTCAGTGATTAATGAATTTGGAGAATTATTAGCCGTCCAATATGGAACTGAAGAAAAGATTTAAAGAGAGATGCATGTGGTGCCCGGAGGAGATAACCGGACACCAATTTAAGGTGTAGTCAACTCCGAATGTCTGTTCAATATAGTGTTGAATCATTTCGCGGTTGCCTGGGCTTTTTTTTAACCCAATCTTTTAACTTTGCTAATTGGGTTTCGGTTAAGTTAGGCCGCCTCGGTTGGTATTGAAAAGAGTTGAGGGAATCAATTCCTTTTTGCAGATAGTTTTTAACCAGTTACGCATAGAATGTCCACTAACTCCAAGAACGGAAACAGCAAATTCTTCAATGGCTTCCCAACCTTCTGCCCCACTAATCACAGCACAGATGGTTAAGACTATGATATCTAATAGTTGATGAAGCTTGTTGCGCTCTACTCGGGGGTCTTCAAGTGATGAAAATGCTGCTACTAATGTCCGATGCATAGGATTTCCTCAAAAATCCAAAACTCTGCATATTTTATCACAATTTGTCTACAAATTTATATGCGCTTGCCCTGAGGAAATTGTTAAGTTCGTCCACTACTTTTTCATTTTTTGTCGTGTACTAAGATAATTTTCAATAAATATTTAACTCTTTTAATCTTTTTATAAATTCTATTTATAGTTGGCCGCTATGCGTGGGAATATAGGTATGTCAGGCACGACGTATCTTGCTAGGGAAACACAAAAACACCTTTCGGCCTGCTTACCTCCGGCGGACCGAAAAAAGACTCAATTTCATCCCCAAATTTCCTGCCAATAGGAATCTATTGCTGCAATTCACGCAGATTTCGCTGAATCAACTTGGTATACGGATGATCATTGCCCAAAGACTTTTGAAAAACCACCAACGCTTTTTCAAAGTAGTCAATAGCTTTCTGGTACTCGCCTAGATCACTCCACACATTCCCCAGGTTGTTCCAGGTTGCGGCAACACTGAGATGTTGCTCTCCATGAGTTGGCAGATCAATTGACAAGGCTTTTTCAAAATACTTAATGGCTTGTTTGTACTGACCTAAAGTATGAAGAATAATCGCATATTGGTGGAGGTACCTTCAATGGAACCCTGCGGCCAAAGTGTTTTACCAACGATTGATCAAAAAAGGCAAAGTGAGAATGGTCGCTTTATGTGCTGTTATGAGAAAGCTGGTGCACTGGAGTTTCGGTATACTCAAGCACCAACAACCTTTTGATTCTGAAAAATTAATGGCCCAAATGACTTGACAGCCATCACTCTATCTCCAAATTTGGAAGCCATTTCAACCTGTTTGTTTATTTTTAAATTGTTTATTTTCATTAGGAAGGTCGCAATCCTTCCAAATTTGGAAGCCATTTCAACTCTGAAACTCAAAGGACTTGGACAGCTGGAGGGTTGTCTGTGTCGCAATCCTTCCAAATTTGGAAGCCATTTCAACATAAAAACTTTCGTCAAGAAGAAGTAAGACAGGAAACAAGTCGCAATCCTTCCAAATTTGAAAGCCATTTCAACAACTACAGCAAAAATCACCACATATCTAAATGATAAGAAAATGTCGCAATCCTTTGTATGTTGATTGTGAGTGAAAGTCTCCTTGAATTTGAGAATG
>JANQHV010000130.1 GCA_028282505.1 SAR324 cluster bacterium
AAGTTAGAAAAAGGCTATGCACTTAAGCTAGAACAAAACCTCCCCTAGCCCCTCCTTGGCAAGGAGGGGAACTGTCTCCTCCCCTTGCCAAGGGGAGGAACAATTTTGGGTGGCCAAAAATATGATCATGCCCGATCATTTCTGTATAGGTTGTTGAGATTATTGATTTAAAGGTGTGTTATTTCGGCGGTATGCTGAAGCGGCGAAGCGAAAAATCTTAAGTCATTTTGGTCTGGCTATGGAGCACTTCTTCCCCAAACAATAGAAAACACTAGAAATACCTGATGAGCAAATTGTTTCGTTGTTGGTGATCCGGTCAGGATTTACGGGAAAAAACGGCAAGAACAATTGGCCCCGCAGCCACAACAATTCCCATGGCAATAAAGGCCATTCCCCAGGAAACGGTGGTTTTTCCCGCTCCAGTCATGTCCAGAACCAGGCCAATTGCCAGAGGCGAGGCAAACGCACTGGCAAACCCCAATAACGATTGAACTGCCATAGTGGTTCCACGACGGTGGGGGTCTGCTGACTGCACCACGCCGGTGTGCAAGGCTGCTGAGTCCCCCTGAACAAACAAGGTGTAAATCACCACCAGCAACGCCAGCAGAGGATAAGGCAGTGATGCGGCAAAACCGATGCCACAGGCAAAGATCGCCGAAATTCCCATAATCAAGGAAACCACCCGTGAACGCCCAAATCGGATGGCCAGTTCAGCCCCCACAATACTGGCCCAGGTTGCGATCAGCGAGGCCAAAGCGGCGATTGAGGCCGGGGAGATGGCATCGCTGTATTTTGGTTGAAGGCTCAAGCTGAAGGCTAGGAAAGCGACCATCCAGGAGCGAACCGCGAAGAGTTCCCACATGTGAGCGACATAGGCCAGGATGTATGCCATCACCTTGGTATCTTTCAAGACAGGACGAAAATCAAACAAGCCGGTATTCACCAAATTAGGGTCTCGCACGACAGGACGAATGACTATCACCACAAGTGCGAGCGCCAGGGTCGCTCCTATTGCACCAATCCCAAATGCCCAACGCCATCCGAGCCATTGATGGATTTGCCCGCTCGCAAAGTAAGAGAGGCTGGTGCCAATACTGAAAAACGCTGTATAAAAGGAGATTGAACGAGCCTGGGCCTTGTCTTCCAGGCGATCCACTAATATCTTCAATCCTGGAATGAACGTTCCGGCCAGTCCCAATCCCGCCAGGGCCCGAAACAAAAGGGCTGTCCAGAATCCTTGAGCAACCAGGGCAAAACCAAGAGCGGCCAGGGCTCCTACTGCCATGAAAATCAGATAAATTTTCCGACCATCGACACGATCCGTCAAACCACCCAACAACGGCACACCAATGGTGTATCCCGCAAAATAAATACCATTGATCCAGCCCGCTTCTGTATTGGTCAATTGCCATAAATCCTGAAAATGGGGCAAGAGCGTGGGAAATGTAAAAATGCCAATCATCCCCAGTGTTTCAGCAACACACATGGTGGCAATCAGATGAAATGGAGAGGGAGGACGGGGTGTCATTTAGTTGATGATCGTTGGAAGCGCGAAAAGAAACCCAGCAATTTGAGTTTCGTATCCATGCCCCTTAATTTTGCGGGACATGGATATTGGATACTTTATTCTGATTTTCTGTACTTAGTGAAAAAAATTCAAGAGTAATCCTGCCAATCCATGCGACAAGGCAAACCTAATTCGCATTCATGGCGTCTACCGCGCTAGCTTGCGTTGGAAGCCAACCAGTCTTCGACCCATCCATTCCACTTCACGTCAATTGACATATTGATACGCTCGTTCTGCATGTTGTTGTGTACCGAATGTCTCTCGCTCAATTTCATGTACCACAACTCTCCAGGTTTCATCGGCACTTCGGTTCCATTCAACAAAAACTTCACGTTCTCATCGGAAAACACCGGTAGCGTTAGACGGATAATCTCGCGGAAAACAGCATCCAAGGTGGGATCTTTATGCTCTTTCACCACCTCTCCAGCCCCCAACCGCATCAATCGGATATTTGTGATCTCGGTTTCGAACTCTGCGAAAACTTCGTGAAGGTAGGAGCAACCGCCGAGCATTGGCTCCGAGGCCCAATCGTAGGATGAAGGAGTTTCCACATCTTGCACCAACAGAACGGGAAGATAGTAAAAGTAGAATTGCTGCGTGAGAGTAGAAACAATTAAGTACACTTCGCGCTGCAAACGCTCAACATCATACATTCGATCCAACCGGATTCGATCAGGAAATGTCTCGGTAATATTCGAATTAGGAGTAGTTAATTCAGGAGTCATAAGCTTAAGATTTGTTGAGGTTGTTTTAAATAGCTTCATTGATCTGAGCTAGTGTGACAGGATAGCTCTGTTCCCATTTATCCCCGGTCGCTTCAACTATTTTTTGCCGTTGCGATGATACTACCCAATGGGGTGGGTTTTGGATTATTACGTCCGTTCACTGCGTTAATCGCCCAATCCTTAAGAATGGCTTTGTCTTTCTGGAAAATCATCAAGTGCGTTGAACCGCCAAATTCGAAGTGCCCGATCTCCGTGCCCCACGTGATGGAGACGGGGTCAGATCCCTCTTCGACGATATATGTGCTTGGCTCAATCACACACGTCGATACCTCGACCATGCCGACGGCGACAAACGCCACATAGCCGAATAATTTGTGCTTGAAGATGAAAATGGCACGAGCAGCGACTTGGGGGAGGTACGGCTGAGATTCGGTTCCCTCCCAAGTGCCTTGGTTTTCACCTTGCCCGGGGCGTTGCGCAAAATACGTTCCTGGTTGCACCCATGAGCGCACAATTTCGCCGTCGAGGGGGGCGTTCCAGCGGTGGTAGTGCGTTGCAGAGAGGAACCCCTGGTAGAGCTGACCGCCTTCGAAGAGTTTCGCCCACTGTCTCTGCCCTCCGAAGATGTCGAGCAGTGAATAGTTAACATCTTTGATCCAGAAATCGGTTTCAAGTTTGAGGTTGTTCGCGTACTCCCACGGCGTGGTCTCACAGCCGATATCGACATTGATTTTCGGATCTCCTTTAAACGGACGTGCACCGGGCACGAACTGTCGGATAAAAAATGAGTTCCACGAATCATAGCCATACCCCGGCTTGGTGGGGTCGCATACCATTTGATCCCATACCCCGGCGACCCAGGCCTTCCCGGAAATCCACGATCCTTCTTTATCGGGGTCTTTTATGTCAAGTTTGTCCAGTGAGTCGGCGCTCTTAAGGAACGTGTTCCAAGCATCGAGAACCTTCTTAAATTGGAGGTTGAACGTCGTATCGTGGAATAACGCCAGACCGGCTTCGGTTGCCATTGAAACCGCCAGGAAGCCATTCATCGGAGTACCGACCATGGCCGTCGCGTTGAAGGATGGCGAGGTCGTAATGATCTCGTTGAGGATTTCAAAGAAACTGTCGTAGCTTCTGATAAAAAGAGTGTCTCCGTCTTTTTTAATCTCCTTCCAGTAATGCTGGTGGGACTTCTTTGAGACCCATGCGTTCGACTGCTCAATCATTAGGGTGACCCACATGCGGTATACGCTATGGGTTGTCACCCACGTCTTAAAATCCTGCATTACCGGCGTCAATGGGGTAAGGGTGCCAGCCTCTTTCTTCTCGTCAATAAGATCGCGAAGTGGCACAAGAAACTCGGCGGTTGCCCACACTCGGTTGGGAACCCAAAAGCCCATCTGGATGGGGCCCGCTTCTTCAAGCGTGAGAAGGTTGAGCGAGGTCTGATTATCAGATTCCATCATTTTTTCTCCTTTCATTGTGGTTCTGTACATTAAAAGTAACTTCTGAAGTTGTTTTACTGTCGGGTAAAAGGAAGCCATCTCCAGCTTCCTCTCCCCTGAGAACACCTAAGGACAATGCGTGAGCCTTTCACCTTACAAAGTTCAAGCCTTTGAGAGGAATTCCTTTGTTAGGACTCCCGTGAATTTAGCATGTTTAGTAATTTAGGACTACATAATAATGCGCTAGGTTAACAAACTTAATGAGATTATTTTCTGGTGCAATTGATCGAGATTGCTTTAACTTGCCTTACCATGTGTTGCTACACAGGATTGTTCCTGTGCTTTTCTGAATTTGATATTGATTTCTTCCAGTCGTTCTTTCATCCAACTGGCAGAACGCTTGATGCCACTGATGGTTCTCTCTCCAATGACCTCGTCTTGGGAGCGAGTAAAAATAGAAGTGTAGGCGTCACACAAAAAACAACAATAATTGCTGAATTCATCCATGTCAAATCAATCAGTTGATTGGTTTAATCAACTCTTTCAGAGTTGGATATTTCAGAGATTCTTCACCCCAGGGTGGCACTTCGTTGACCCTGGGCTAATATAAACTTCTCCTTCAGAGAAAAAATGCTCTTGCAAAAATTGTTCACGTAACATGAGTTGATGAGTTGCTTTGCGTGGCCAACGATGACATCAACCGCATTGACCTATGTTCAGTTGGAAAAAAACGAAAAGAGCAAATTCACGTCATTCCACAAGATCAAACAACCTTCCTTCAATCGCTGCCCAAACTTCTGGCGACACGTTATTCGTTGCTTCTTTGAATTTTAACATCTGATTGACATGCTGAACATATTGAGTCAGTTGTTGAACAAACTCTTGAGGATTTTCTAATAATTCATGAGGAAGGTTCCACACTTCCAACCAAGTTTCGAAAATTGATTTTTCGGGGGCTGTCGCATTTTTGCCCTCACGTTTGGCCATAATAAACGCTTGTTGCTCTTTGAAGCGAACTTGTATTTTTTGCAAATCAATTCCTTGAAAAAGATTCTCTTTTTCCAGTCGTTCACAAATGTGGATGCGTCCTGAAAGTTCTTGAATAAAACGATCGATCCACTCATTAGATATTGTTTGATAGAAATCAGATTGGGAAGGAATGTAACAGTAAAAGTCCCGGTATAGATATAGGTCTCGGCCTTGGTATAGATCTCGTGTAGTGGTCAAAAAAATGAGATTCACTTTCGTTCAATACTTCTAACAGTTTTTAGTGTCATCCTGAACGGATGTGAAGGATCTCCTTTAATATCAACGATTTAACGAGATCCTTCGGCAAGCTCAGGAT
>JANQHV010000137.1 GCA_028282505.1 SAR324 cluster bacterium
TTTCCTTCAACAAGGCCGCAAACGAATCAGCATAACAACTGGCAGCGCTGAGACACATCCATAAAAATACAATCGTGATTATTCTCATTTTCTCCCTCCTGCTGGTCCTACTGCCGCAAAAAAGAAATCAGGTGCTCTTTGTTTTTTAGCAATTTTAATGGCCTTCGCGATAGAAAGTTTATAGTCGGTATCCTCAAGCGTCTGCCACTGCTGCTTTGTTGGATGCCAGGCGGCACAATAGCTTTTGTCCAAACTGAGATAGTACAATCCGATACGCCCTATCCTTAAAAAATGAACTTTCCTGTTGTCCACATGCCCCTCATAAGATTCGATGGTCTTCCCATAATCAATCTCGATCTGATACGCTTCTAAAATCTGCCGGTATTTGGCTGCATTACTGAGATCAGCCCGTTTCATGTTGTCTTTGAGCTGCTGAAGTCTGGTTGATCGCTCTTCTGGTAAAAACGGAAAATCAGATGCAACAAAACTCTCCAATCCACCAATCATCTTCTCCATAAACGGCATGATTTGAATACTTGTGGATTCAATTTGCGCAATATCTTTGCGAAGGTTCTCTATCTCCTGATTTTGAGAATCAATGATATCGGTGAGTTGGCGATTGTAAACCTGATAGTTGTTAATTTCTTTTTTCAGAGTTTTGTATTGCTGAAACATCTGCTTGTATTGCGCGTCAATCTCATCAATTTTCTTTTGTGACGTTTGCAGCGTTTCATTGGTCTCTGTAATCAACTGTCTGCTTTTTTTCAGATCATCAGCAACCGCACTCAGACTGAGCAAAGTTATCACAAATAATCCAAAAATAATTTTATAAAACATCAATCCCATCCTTTGATTTTAAGATATTTGGAACCGGAATCGATTGTCATGGTTCGATTCCGATTTCTGTTTCCCCCTGGAAACATCCCGTAATTTCAAGCATGCATCAGAAAGCCGTCAGAATGTATGGACTGCCTTCTGTTGTAATATAGGGCTCGGTTGCTCCGGCTTTGTACAACCCTGTTGCATCTGAGGTACTCATTCCATAAACAACTTCACCATTGTAGTTGATCAGATATGTGGCCCATCCGGCGGTTGCCGGCATGTCGAGTTTTGTTGCTGTTTGATTGTATAAATCCAACACATAGGGAGCATAATTCCTGTCATTGACATAATCGGGAGAATCGCTGGTCAATCCTGGAATGAAGAGGGTCGTATACAATTGTCCATTGCCCATATACAAGCTGGTGTAAGCGTAACTGGACACACCGCCCGGCACATCCAGCGTTAAATCGTTAATCGAAAAAAAGTAATCCGGATCAAATTCATCCTCGCCATTTTTAATTCGTAAAAACCCAGCGCTGAGACCAGCACCATACCCCCAGGATGCGGTATTGTTCAGGTAAATATCGCCATTTTCATCGAGAGCAAAACCGGGATTTGGGGACAATACTCCCGTAGCACAAGTACGGTCATCGGTAATGTGTTTCAATATTTCGTCGGTTTCCACATCAATGATCAACACGCTGGCTTTGCCTGCGCATGCATAAGTCCCAAAACTGTCAATTTGTGCTAATCCCAAATAAAACTTACCATCTCGGATCACACCATCCCCTGGTTCAGGATTGGTATCGCTGCCACCCGTCTCACCATTGGTATCCATGGCATAAGCGGATAAATCGATGCGCTTTGTAATGCTAAGGTCCGTTGGATTGATCACAATCAATTGTCCTATTCCCGCTAATGGCAAATAGGCTTTGGTTTCATTGACAAAAGTAAAGGAAGTAGGGATCGACCCACCACTTTCATAGACATTGGTTTGGGCCACTCGTTTCAAACTGTTATCGTCCTGAACTTCATATTTGGCAATATTATCATTATCCATAGAACCACCCGTGTAAATATATCCATTGTATCCATAAATGGCAGTTCCACTGTAAAGCTCAGTTCCATTGGCATTTGTCAATTCCGTCACACTCGATCCATCAAGCACACTCAGAAAGCCGGTTGTATCATCAATTCTGATCATGACAGCCAAATCCGGATTTTCGCCGGTGTCACTGGATCCTTTGCTTGAATCGCCATCATCACCACATCCCAGTAAAGCGAATATCATGCTCAATGTGAGCACTCCTAAAGTTAATTTCATCCACATACGGTCTCCTTTTGTTAATTAGGTTTCAAACCATGAGTATCTCACGTTGATATGATACGTTCTACCCGGTAAAGGGTAGTTGAAAACATCGGTGATCTCCTCATCAGTGAGGTTGCGCACCTCAAATCCGATAATCCAGAGATCTTGATTGAAGCTGTAGTCGAATCCTGCAGTATGACTGACCTGCGCCTCGATTTTACGATCCTGGTGCTTACTCAGCTCCCACCCATAAAAATATTCATCAGCCCAATTGGTCTCCCAAAAAAGTTTCAAGAGAGAATCCCCTCTCAAAACACCAAGCATTTTATACTCAATACCATAGTTTCCAAATTCTTTGGGTACATTGGGAAGGTCATGATTATACGTTGGATTGTCAGCATTGGAACCGGGAAGCTTTTTTTGCACATCTTTCAGGGTTTGTTTAGTATAGTTCGCATACATATACCAATGGTCATTGATATCGAGTTGAACTTCCGTTTCAAAGCCCTTTACTTCGACTTCTCCTTGATTCACATAACCAGCTGTATGAATTCCATATTCGAGTTTGATCAAATTTTTCAACTCTTTGTAGAAATAATTGAATTCTGCTTTAACCCAGGGAAGGCCATGGAAATCATAGCGGTCAAAGAGCACACCCAAATTAAAATTGTCGGCTTCTTCAGGCTGCAGTTCGGGTGCAGAAGTAATCGTGACACCATCTCCAAACACTTCTTCCGAATCGGGCAATCGAAAAGCATGCTCATAAGAGGCTTTGATGAAAAGATCCTTTAAAGCCTCATAGCGTATTGATTCATACCATCCCCTCTCAAATCCATCATTTTGGCTTTGTGCCGGTTCACCGGTCAACGATCTTTCCTGCGAGGTGATTTCAAAGTCGTAACGGTACCATTTCAAACCAAAATCATTGACGATTGCTCCTTTCAGGTGGCTGGATTCCAACCCAAGTGACATGACCGTGTTGGTCTTTTCCGAGGGAAAAGCACCAATATCATATCCCAGGCTTTCGTTGGCCAACTCATCTTTTGGCCTATATTTGGAGTTTTGGATGTTGAGATGAAAGTTCAGCCCATAGTTTTTGGTAATGAGGTAATGTAAATTCAGGTCATGTCTTAGATCGATTTGCTTATCATCGGAATCACGGGGGTAGTCGCCAACCTCTCCGCCAGCCCCGGAACAGGGTCTGGTAGTGCCATCAAAGTTATGACACGTTGTTGCTTTGTCAATAAAATTGAGGGTCAGATCGATATAGGCGATATCATATTCGAACTCCAGGTTGTCTATAAAAAAATTTTCTTTTTCAAAAGCTAAAGCGAGCAGATTGACTCTGCTCTTTGTTTTCGCTTTTTTGATCACTGTCTGAATACCTTGGATCTCTTTTTCTGATTCGTATCGCACCAACTCAAATTCGATCTCATCAAACCAGCGTTCTTTGAAAGAACCCGCAATAGCTGCTATATAGGAGAGAAAACGGTCATGGTCTCTTTTGATCTTGAGTCCATCAACGAAGGGTGAATCCATTTCATAATTATTATCCGCTGAGTTATAAAATCCCCCAACTCCCAGTTCCATCTTTTGCTCGTCAAAGTTTTTTTTAAACACAAAAGTCCCCCGGCGAGTATTGTAAGAACCGGCAGAAGCCGTCAAGTCTATATAGTTTTCTTTAAAATCACGGGTCACCACGTTGACGGCCCCTCCTAAGGCATCTCCTCCAAATCTTGCGGGAACCACCCCTTTGTAGACTTCAATTCGTTCGATCAACTGGATGGGAATATCGTTGATGCCAAACGTTCCATCGGGTGCATTCAAAGGATTACCATCAATGAATACTTTGACCCGCTTACCTTCCAGTCCATGTATCGCAATGGTTGCCCGACTGCCAAGGCCTCCCTCTTGCCTGATTTTGACACCGGCTACCCGCTTCAGCACCTCATTCAGGGAAATATTCCGGCCATGAAATTTTTCCATCTCTATCACGGAAACCGGGATTGGTGAGTGAGTCAAGGTTCTCGCTTCGCTTTCCTCCTCAACGGTGATCGTCCCCATATCTTCCTGATCTGTATTTTTATCCTCATTTGCAGTGGCATTGGACGATAAGCCAATAATCAATAAAAAAATTAATGTCAGTTGCTTAAGCATAAAGTACAATCCTGTTGTTGAAGTGAAATGACCATAAAAAGGTTTAAAAACATTGCCTCCGCTCCCATAAAAATGTGTGATAATCAACGCATCAACGGGCACAAACCATTGAATGATACAACCCAATTTGGAAAATTAAGGAGTAGGGCGATTCTGTGGAGTTCAATTACATTGATTGTGCATGAAGTGAATAATGGTTCAGCCTGATTGTTTAATTCGTATATAATAATTTATTTTATTTGTATATACGAAAAAATATTCGGAAAGTCAATCCATTATTTTGGAACTATTGAGTGGTGATAATGGATTAATGACAGATGGTCAGGGTAAATATTTAGATCTCAGTAGGAATAATTTTTTATATTAAATGCAACAAAGTTGCAATAATAAATTAATAGTTTTTGCAGCTTTATTGCAATAAAGAATCCCCGCAGCAAGCTACAGGGTATTTAGGACTTGACACAACGCATGGGGCAGGGTCTGGGTTTTCAGGTGTTCCAGATCGAGAAAGGCCGTAGGTGGGAGTTCATCCCCTGTTTGTTCGGGGTAGGTCTCATTCAGTTTTTCCAGGCAGGCATGATAAATCGTCCGTTGCAACGAACCCACTTTTTCCAGCAAGGCTTCGGCTTGTTGCTGACTGACCATGAAGCTTTCCGGTTTGTAGCGCACCCTCACATAAGCGGCTTCCAACAGTTGAAACAGTTCGACCTCTTCCAGAGTAGCATGATCGGTCCACAATCACGCCATGCTCATCGACATTGCGGCGGTTGATGAAGTCACCACGGGAATAACTGCCAAACAACCAGACCATCACCACGGGCATTTTGGAACGCTTGATGATTTTCAACGCATAGTGCAGTTCATCCTGGATTTTGCTTGGCAGGTCATCAATGTCTGTGCGAGGCAAGGTCTGTATTTTTGCGGTTATTTTGCCCATGGGCCGTCTTCCAATCATGGTTTGAAACGAGCAACCACTGTAACAAATATTCAAATAGAGGGCAAATCCCTATCCTTGAATTGCCCTATCCCTTAACTCGACAGTCGCGAGTTCTTCTAAGTTATTGATATTATTGGTTGGAAATCATGGTTTTGTCATTCCGGGCTTGACCCGGAATCCACTGCAATTTCAAAGAGTTATACTATCTGGATGCCGGATCGAGTCCGGCATGACGTAGAACTTGCGACTCTTGAGCCCTTAAAATCAGGCACTAAAATAGATTTGCTTTTTGGGATAGCGAAGCTACTTTTGAACAGAATCTAAATTATCTTTGACAAGTTTTGTGTGTGGATGATCATCCCCCAGTACTTTTTTGAAAACTCCATAGGCTTTCTCAAAGTACTCAATCGCTTTGCCGTAATCGCCAAGGGAATACCACGCTAAGCCAAGATTGTTCCATCGGGTGGCGATACTTGGATGTTGGTTGCCATAGGTTTTCAGGTCACTGGCTAAGGCTTTTTCATAGTACTCAATGGCTTTTTGGTACTCGCCAAGAGAATACCACGCTAAGCCAAGATTGTTCCAGTCTCTGGCAACGTTTGGGTGTTGGTCGCCATAGGTTCTCAAGTCACTGTCTAAGGCTTTTTCATAGTACTCAATGGCCTTGCGGTAATCGCCAAGTGCTCTCCACACTTCTCCAAGATTGTTCCAGTAAATAGCAATTTGAGGGTGTTGGTCGCCATAGGTTTTCAGGTCACTGGCTAAGGCTTTTTCATAGTACTCTATCGCTTTGCGATACTCGCCAAGGGAATACCACGCTAAGCCGAGATTGTTCCAGTAAATGGCAACGTTTGGATGTTGATCGCCATAGGTTTGCAAATCACTGACTAAAGCTTTTTCATAGTACTCAATCGCTTTTTGGTACTCGCCAAGGGAATACCACGCTAAACCAAGATTGTTCCAGTCTCTGGAAACGCTTGGGTGTTGGTCGCCATAGGTTTTCAGGTCACTGGCTAAGGCTTGCTCATAATACTCAATGGCTTTTTGGTAATCGCCAAGGGCTCTCCACGCTTCTCCAAGATTGTTCCAGTAAGTGGCAACGTTTGGGTGTTGATCGCCATAGGTTTGCAAATCACTGACTAAAGCTTTTTCATAGTACTCAATCGCTTTTTGGTATTCGCCAAGTGCTCTCCACACTTCTCCAAGATTGTTCCAGTAAGTGGCAACTTTCGGGTGTTGATGTCCATAGGTTTTCAGATCACTGTCTAAGGCTTGCTCAAAGTAATCAATGGCTTGTTTGTGCTGACCCAGAGTATGCAGAATGAAACCATATTCATTGAGGTACAGGGAATTATCGGGATCAAAATGGGCCGCCTGTTCGTAGTATTTTCGAGCCCCTTGATATTCGATTTTCAGTTTTTGGATAGTTCCCAATTCATAAGCGTCAGCGGCGGCTTTTTTGACATATTCCAAATTCGCTTGAAATGATTGCAGCAAGAGTTTTTCTGCTTCATCCAAATTCCCATTGGTTAACTCTTCTTTTGCTTGCTTGATCAGTTCTTCTGTCTCTGAGCGTTGAGCCAGACGCTCTTCCAATTCTTCATATTTTTTGACCCAATCCTCAATGATTTTATCATGCTCTGCAAGAGCGATGTTTTTAGCCTTTAATTTGTCATCGAGCTCTTGGACTAAACGATCTACAATGTGCGGTGGAACCCCTCCAATATGAACTTCCCGTACTTTATGAAAGTTGGGGCTATGGTCTCCCCTTGTTTGAGCAGCATGGATGTTTCCTTGAATGTTTCTGAAGTTCGGTGAATTGTCACCAGATGTCGTTTGATGGGCAGTTCCTTTTCCTTTCTTAAAAAGAGCAGCGATGATGGCCAGGCCACAACCACTAAAAATGAAACCAATGGCCCATGCTAAAAATTGATGCTGGCGGTACCATTCTTCCGGGTTTTGCAACAATTCATTCAATAGATCCATTTGTACCACAAAAAACTTCGTACACAATAACCATGAAATTGAAGATAGATTCGTTGTCTCTATCAGCAGATGTATAACGACTCAATTATCCAAATATCACAGCAGGAATTTAATCTCAAATATTTTGTACGTTTGAATATTGGATAAAATGATAAATCCTTAACATGAAATTATAAGCGAAGGGTGTTTACAGGTCTATTTCTAGCTGCTATGATCTCGTGTAATTTTTGATTTTCCTATGTGGCCTGAACGGAATCCTACTATGATGCTTTACTCCACGCCTCGATCACATTTCTCACGAAAAGTTAGAATACTACTCGCTGCATTAAATCTAGATGTGGAACTCATCGATGTTGGTAATGTTGCTGATATATCTAGTGATATTTTTGGTTCAAACCCATTGATGAAAGTCCCAACACTTGTGGACAAGGAATGTGTTGTTTTCGAATCAGATCACATTGCCCAGTATCTCGTGCGGCAATATGACAAAGATGACCAATTTCATGTACTTATACATGATATAGAGCAGTTAAATACCCGTACAATAATGAATGGTGTGATGTCTGCTGAAGTGGAATTGATACTTGCAGCACGGACTGGGATAACGACTGACGCACACCTGCGTTTTGACAAGATTAGAGAATCGATCATTCGTGGATTAGAATGGCTGGAATATCACGCGGAGATATTCCAGGATAAGCCTTCATATTTGGGCTTTCATTTAGTGTCTATGTGGGATCATCTAACTTTGTATGATCTAGTTCCGCTCAACTACCCTAAACTACACGATTGTGTCAGAAGGCTATCCGTTCCAGTGTATGTCAAGATGAGTGCCCCAAAATGAAGTATACTAAGTTGCGTTTAACATACGACTTGCGTGGCTGAGGAGAAGAAAGTCATCAAATTGAGTGAACTGTTTGCTTTATCTTCTTGCCTCGAAAGGTAAGAGTATTTCTGAATTTCAGCAATGCAGATACATATTTCTTCAAGAAGCAAAAGCCTGAAAGAAACAGATTATGAAACGCTTTTGCTCTTTCCATATGGCCCTTTTCTAAAGCTTTCTGCAGCCAAATATTATACGCTTCATGCTCCCAATCATAGCTTATGCTTGGTGAATGATCATGAACTTCTGAAAATATATGCAAATGGTTCGATTGAGTAATTTGTTTCATGGCACATTTCCTTTCTGATTTCTGTTGTTCATCATAATAGTTGTTTCCAATGCTCAACGAATTCAGTATATTCTATAAAATAAACATACATTTATCTAATCAATATTAAAAATGATATATCATTCATTCTATGAATTTAGGTGGGATTGATCTGAACTTAATGGTCGTGTTCAATGCGATCTACACAGAAAGGAATTTGACACGTGCAGGAGAACAAGTCGGCTTGAGCCAACCTGCAATGAGCAATGCATTGCGCCGTTTAAGGGAGTTGTTCAATGATCCGCTATTTTCCCGTACTTCAGAAGGTATGATACCCTCTCCTTATGCAGAGCAAATTGCTGTTCCAATCCGAGATGCACTTGCTTTATTACAAACATCTTTACAGGGGCATACTATTTTTGACCCGAGTAAGGCAGCCAATACCTTCCGTATTGCCATGAGCGCTTATTCCGCTATTGTGATCATGCCTGTACTGATGGAGTGGCTTCAGAAAGAGGCACCTCTGATCCGATTGACAGTATCACATATCGAGCTGTCACAGGCACATGCATTGTTGAAAGAAGGGAGATTGGATTTGGCAATTACTTGGAAATTGAATGGAGCAGGGTTGTACCAGCAACGTTTGTTTGAGGAACGCTATGTTTGCCTGGTTCGAAAAGATCACCCACGTATAGAAAATATATTGTCTCTTGAACAATATCTGGAGGAAGGACACATATTGTTTTCACTGGAAGGAAAGGGGCCTGCGGAATCAGACAAAACCTTATCTTCCAAGGGGTTGCGGCGCAATGTTGTATTGAGAACATCTCATATTTCAGCTGTGCCGAAAATACTTGAACATACCAATTATATATTGACGGTTCCCGTACGCCTATCGCAAATCGCAGCAGAATCCGGCAAACTAAAAAGTTTAGAGCCTCCACTGGAGATTCCTGCACACAGCTTTAATCAATTTTGGCATGAAAAGCAGCATCACGATCCAGCTAACAAATGGCTACGTCAAGTATTACTACAGCTTACCTATTGATTCTCCCTGTGAACTTTGCGGGAAGCAAGCAACTCTGACTTGCAAAATGTACAATATTTAAACAGGGTTTGATTTTAGGTGTTGTCTCAATATGACTAATATGGGATACATAAATATGAAAGAGCTTAGCAAAAATCTCATGTTTGTCATCCTGGATCATGTGAAGGGTTGAAAAGGAAAAAATGGGAACATTCCATGTTGGCTGTCAAATTGAAAATCACAAAAACAGTCGCCAATCACTGAAAATTAAAAAACTGTTGGTGGATACCGGGGCCGTGCACACCTGGATTCGAGACACCAAGCTCATGAAAATTGGCATCATGCCTGTCAAAAAAGATGTCCCCCTTTCGAATGGCCAATGGTCAATTGATCACCCGCAATATTGGATTCATGGTGATTCGGGTCAATAGGGAATTTACGATTGATGAAGTCGTTTTTGCTCAAAAAGGCGACTTGGAACTGCTCGGAGCGCGGTCATTGGAAGGACTGAATCTCAATGTTGATGCCAAGCGTAAAAAATTAGTGGCAGCCGGTCCATTAGGCTTTTTGTTTACGTGTGTGCTAACATAAAAACATGAGAAGAATCGAGTTCTATAAAACAAAAGCGGGTGATTGCCCTGTACAGGAATACCTTGACAACTTGATAATGAAGCAAGCTGAAAAGGTTTACTGGGTATTAAAACTGATCCAAGAATTGGAAATCGTCCCGACTGAGTATTTGAAAAAGCTGACTGGGACGGATGATATTTATGAAGTTCGTATTCAACAGGGTAATAATATTTTTCGTTTATTAGGCTTTTTTGATGGTAATAGCCTTATAATTTTGAATCACGCATTTACCAAAAAAACACGAAAAACTCCTAAAAAGGAGATTGATTTGGCTGAACAACGTAAACGTGATTACCATGAAAGGAAAGATAAATGAAGTTAGATGACGCAATTCAAAGACATATTGAAAGAGGCAAAACGACTGATACCAATTATGAAAAAAATTTTTGGAGGGGTTATGAGCAATTCAAAATAGGTATTTTACTTAAACAAGCGAGAACGGAAACCGGAATGACCCAGGAAGAACTTGCCAAAAAGTTAAAGACCACAAGATCTGCA
>JANQHV010000227.1 GCA_028282505.1 SAR324 cluster bacterium
GGTTCCCCAGGAAATACGAAATCAGGGCGCTGCTGCGGTGGCCAACTATTTAGAGGAAATCGGAGCCATTAGCGAAGATTTGTTGATACAGATTTCCCCAATAAGCACAGCCCTCCTTTGCCAGCGCTTTTTGAAAATGATCCCATATCTCACCATAAATATCTGTCGAGATAGACGATCTTTCTTTTTCTTGAAAAGTTTCCAAATCTTGCAGAATGATTGAGGTTAAATCTATTCTTTGGATATTGGCAGCTCTGGCAGCCTTTGCAGAGATATCGGCGGTGTCCCCAGCACCATAGGCATTGATTGCAGCGGTGTAAGCAGCGGCGTAAGCAGCAGTGTAAGCGGTGTAGGCGTTAGCAGAGGCGTAAGCGGCATCAGCAGCGTCGTCGGCGTCATCGTCGTAAGTATCGGCAGCATATTCAGCGTAGGTGTCAGCGGCTCTAGCAGCATCATCAACGGCTCTAGCAGCATCATCAACGGCTCTAGCAGCATTAACATCTAAGGCATAAAAAACGGCATAGAGGTGTTTTTGCCGAATTCTTACGTCCCAAAAATCAAAATTTCCCCTGTTGCCCAGAAAAGGCAAGGCTCGCACGGCACAACGCCAGGCAAAGTGGACGATCTGCTGATGATCCAGTTTCTTTAATTCTTGTTTTACTTCTTGCTCGAAGGCATCTAAGTCCATTGTTTTGTTCTGTTGGATTGGGTTGGGGATATGGGGTTTGAGATCGCCAATTAACGCTACTGTAAAGTTAGAAGGGTCATAGCATGAATGTGGCGTTAGAATCAAATGTAATTTTTTAGACACATTGGTTTCTCAAATTTTCCCTCCTTTTTAAGTCTTTGTACAGAAAAAGTATTGAAATAAAACGATCCATTTAAGGTGAAATAGTTAATAAAATTAGCATCTTACCGAACCCCTCCTAGCCTCCCCTTGAAAAAAGGGGAGGAGACCGTTTCTGTTCTAGTTTTTAAGGAATGACCAGGGAAAGTTTTGTCCCAGAATAAGTTGGTAGCCTGAAATAATGCTCGCTGTTGCCCAAACGCTTTGATATACTTACAAATTGAATCCTTGGGAGAATGTTTGGTTTCCTGTGTGGGATGTGATTTGTATGTTCGGTGTTGCGGGGTAGAGATATAGTGCTGGCCTATCATCCTCCCTATAAAAGAGCATATACGGAGTTTGCTGTCACATAATGGATACATTACAACCACACCCTGCTTATCACACAATAATGGAGAAACAAAATGAGTTTTGTGCAGTTGGTCGAATCGGTTGGAGAAGAGGAACTGTTCAATCCAACCCCTGAACATCTCGCTTTGCGGGAAATGGTGCGAGAATTTTCAGCAAAAGAGTTAGAGCCACAGGCTAAGGAATGTGATGAAGCTGAAACGTTCAATCAGCAGTTGTTTCAACGGCTTGGACAAGAATTGACTTTGTTTGGAGTCACCGTCCCTGAACAGGATGGAGGATTGGGAATGGACCCGGTGGCTTCTACGATTATCATTGAAGAAATGTCGGCGGTCGATCCTGGATTTGCCCTGTCCTATCTGGCTCATGAGGTGCTCTTTGTGAATAATTTTTACATTTCTGCCAATGCAGAGCAGCGAGAGAAGTATCTGGCCAAAACGATGGATGGCACCTGGATTGCTGGGATGGGCATGACCGAACCTGGCATCGGGACCGATGTCCTGGGCATGACCACGCTGGCTGAGGATTGTGGAGACCACTTCCTTTTGAATGGTGCCAAACAATTCATCACGAATGCCACCTTGGGCTCCGTATTCCTGATTTATGCAAAAATCCATAAAGAGGCACGTGCCATTTCTTCATTTGTGGTCACCAGTGATTTACCAGGGTTTTCTGTGGGAAAAAAGGAAGAAAAAATGGGCATGCGATCCTCCCCAACCGCCCAGTTGGTTTTTGAAGGAATCAAACTCCCCAAAGAAAATTTGTTGGGACAGGTCAATGCCGGCATGACCCATATGATGCGGAACCTGGAAATTGAAAGAGTGACCCTGGCGGCACAAAGTCTGGGCATTGCCAGACGCTGTCTGGAGGTGGCCGCTCATTATGCCATCCAGGAACGTCATCAGTTCGGAAAACCATTGAGCAGCTTTGGGCAAATCCAGCGTATGATTGCTGAGGGATTTGCTGAATATCAGGCTGCTCGCACCCTGGTCTATACAGTTGCTCGTCAGATCAGTCCATTGACACGGAAGAGCCTGGGTGCTGCCTCGGCCAAACTGGTGGCCACAAGAATGGCAGAAAAGATTGGGAGGGAAATGATTCAGGTGTTGGGAGGGTATGGTTACACCAGGGATTATCCCATTGAACGCCTGTATCGTGATGCCATTTTACTCAGTATTGGTGGAGGCACCAACGAAGCCATGCAAAAGAATATCATCAAAGATATTTCAATGGGACTCTGATTCAGAATTTTTGTGATTTGGTGACCAATCGTAACAGTTGTTTTTTTGGAAGGATTTCTGTAATAATAACTCGAATGGTTGTTGAAGACCATTTTGAATTTTTTAAAGAACTCTTTGGAGTAAGTAGGGGGTGTGAGCAAGCTTGCAAGCGTAACGCACCAGTACTCATTTTTCAACTCCTTTCCCTGAATGAAGCTATGGACATCAAAAAAATCGCAGTTATTGGTGCTGGGCAGATGGGTAATGGGATTGCCCATGTTGCTGCATCAGTAGACTTTCAAGTCATTCTCATGGATCTGACTGAAGCTATTCTGGAAAAAGCAGCAAACACCATTAGTCGAAATTTAGAGCGAGAACTCAAGAAAGAAAAAATTGATGAGGCTCGTAAAGAAAAAACACTGCAGAATTTGCAAACAACCCTTGAACTGGAGGCCGCCGTGACCGAAGCAGATTTGGTGATTGAAGCCGTGACCGAGGATGAGGAGTTAAAAAAAGAATTATTTGCCAACATGATCCCCCATTTGAAACCAGAAGCTATGCTGGCTTCCAATACGTCTTCTATTTCTATTACCCGATTGGCGTCTGCCACAGATCGTCCAGAATGCTTCATCGGCATGCATTTCATGAATCCGGTGCCCATGATGAAGTTGGTGGAAATCGTTCGAGGTTTGGCTACGAATGATGAGACCTACCAAACCACTCAGGATCTGGCCATTCAGATGGGAAAAACAACCTGTGTGGCCAATGATTATCCAGGATTTGTGACCAATCGGCTGTTGATGCCAATGATCAATGAGGCGGCTTTTGCCTTACAAGAAGGAGTGGGTACGATAGAAACTATTGATTCATGCATGATGTTAGGGATGGCTCATCCCATGGGACCTTTGGCATTAGGTGATTTTGTGGGATTAGATACCTGCCTGGCGATTATCAGAATCCTGCACAAAGAATTTGGAGATTCCAAATACCGCCCCTGCCCCTTGTTGGTCAAGTATGTAGAAGCAGGTTGGTTGGGAAGAAAAACAGGCCGAGGGTTCTATGACTACAGTGGAGAGTCTCCTGACCCGACCCGTTGATCAATTAACTCTATTTCACTTTACTGCGAAAATCAGGCTTTCGTTTTTCCGTAAAGGCATTGACTCCTTCTTTGGACTCTTCCGTCTGGTAAAACAGATGCACTCCTTGCAGTCCAAGGAAGGCCAGCCCGCGTTGGCTTTCCGTATCTGCATTGAAGGCACGTTTGGCAAGAGCAATCGCTGTGGGGCTGTTGGCCAGGATCTCTTCGCACCACTGCTGCACTTCGGCATCCAACTGATCTGCAGGAACCACTTTGTTGACCAATCCCATTGCTAATGCTTCCTGAGCCGTATATCGGCGGCACAAATACCAGATTTCACGTGCTTTCTTTTCTCCGACAATATGAGCCAGATAGGCGGTACCAAACCCTGGATCAACTGAACCGACTTTGGGCCCTACCTGTCCCAAAACGGCCTTATCGGAAGCAATTGAGAGGTCGCACAAGGTGGCCAGGACATTCCCACCACCAATCGCATAGCCATTGATTCTGGCAATGACCGGCTTGGGAATGTCACGGATCACACTTTGCAAACTTTCCAAAGGCAAGCCAATCGTTCCTCTACCATCATAAGAGCCACTGTGTGCTGATTGGTCTCCTCCCGTACAAAATGCCCGGTCTCCTGCTCCTGTCAGTACGACCACACCAATGGATTTATTCCAACCGCCTTTATTGAATGCATGGATCATTTCTTCACAGGTTTGTGACCGAAATGCATTCATTTTGTCAGGACGATTGATCGTAATGGTTGCAATCCCATTTTTCTCTTCGTACAAAATGTCTTCGTAATTCATTTTTTACCTTTCGTTGAGGGTTCTGGTTATTGATTCATCGACCCTCTCTTCTTGAACAATATCAACAGAAATTTCGAGTCTAAAATATGATAAGCTAAGAGTTTATCTGGAAATAGAATTCTTTTTTTGATACTTTTCATACCTAACATATGGTGATTGAAATTTATTCAGAATCAACCATAAAACACATGAAAGATTCCATCTCAACTCAGGTGGATTACTTTTTCTGCACGGTTTGTTGTCCTTACAGGAGCCGGGGGGTGGATATATCTTCACTGATATATACTAAAATGCTTTTCTTACAAAGGAATTGAAACATCTTACTTGACTAAACCAATCGATCAAGAGAAACTGCTGTCTGTATTGGTCAATTATTTACGTCAAGATAATCCTATCGATTCAGAATATCTGATTGCAGCACCGATGGTTCCATATGGGGCGCACCCAGATGACTCGCTTCCCGATTTGCACCAAGAATATTTAAGACAACTTTGGAAAAATTTCTTGAAATTTTACAAAAATGTTAAATCATTCCCTTGAGCAAATATGAAAATATCTGAAGAATTACAGGATGTCATCACCGAGGTGTTTCACATTGGAGTGGGGCGGGCGGCAGCAGCTCTTTCTGAAATGCTAAACTTAATGATTGAAATCGAGGTTCCTACAATCTTATTCATGAATCATGCGGATTTGGAACAGTACGTCGACAAATTACAGGGAGAGTATGTGTGTATTGGGCAAAACATCCGTGGTGAACTGGAAGGGATGGGCACACTTTCATTTCCGTTGGATAACGGAAAAACCCTAGTTGATAAACTGTTGAATGTTACCTCTACCAAGTTAGAATTCAGTGCTGTGGAAACTGAGGCCATTCAAGAAGTGGGCAATATCATCATTAATGCCGTCGGTGCCGCATTTGATAATGTGATTGGACTGGAACTGGACTATGATGTTCCGGTGGTCTCGTTCTTAGATACCCCAATTCCCATAGAACCTCACTCTACCACACAAACCAATTTTTACATGATTGCCACGACTTCCATCCAAATTGTTGATTTTGATATTGAAGGCACGCTGAACTTGATGTTCGCCTATTCCAATCTGGAAGTGATGGAGCAAATTGTAAAAAACTTATGAGCTTTAGTATGAAATTAGAACTATCAGAACAATTGAAGGACATGCTGTCAGAAGTATTCCACATTGGAGTGGGGAAGGCAGCAGCGGCTCTTTCTGAAATGCTGGATCAAACCATCGAAATGGAAGTGCCACAGCTTCATTTTTTTGATCACAATTCCCTTTTGCATTTTGCCAAAGAGTTGACAGGAGAGTACGTCTGTGTGATTCAAAGAATCTATGGAGACCTGGAAGGTATGGGGACTCTCTCTTTTCCCTTAGTGAAAGGGAAAACACTGGTTGATAATTTGTTGGAGAATGCTCCTGATAAACCAGAATTTGGTCCCATGGAAATGGAAGCGATCCAGGAGGTGGGAAATATTGTGGTCAATGCCGTTGGTGCCGCATTTGATAATGTGATTGGTCTGGAAATCCAGTATGATGTTCCTGAAGTCTTGTTTCTGGACAGCCCTTTTCCATTAGAGATGCAGAATCCCAATAGTTTTTATACCTTTGCCAATACCGCTCTTTCTGCCAAGCAGTCCAATATTGAGGGATTTCTTAACATGGTCTTTGCCTATGGCAGTTTCAAAGTCTTTGAGGATCTGCTCCGCAACAGTGCGGAAATGTCCAAAAAATTTGGCGAATTGCTCCTGGAGGCAGGTTATATCACCATCGAAAAACTTGAAGAAGCTCTCGCCATTCAAAAAAAATCCAATCAATTCATTGGCGAACTCCTCATTGAACGCGGATACATCACCGCAGAACAAAGAGATCGTGTGCTTCACAGCAAAAAATATCGTGAACAAAGTAAGAAATTTGGAGAAGCGTTGATCGAAGAAAATTGTATTACTCCTCAACAATTAAAAGAAGTATTGGAGGCCCAACGTCTCTCCAAAAGTTTATTGGGAGAAATCCTGGTTTCCTTGGGCTATTTGAGTTCTGAAGCATGTGAAACAATTGTAAAGACACAAAATAAATAGAGAACTATAGTGTTTCAGAAAATTTTTTTCAAAATCCCTACACACGGATCGTCCTATCCCCCCCCTTTGAAAAAAAAGGAATGTCAGAAAAAAATTTTTCTGGAACACTATATGCAGACAATGTTACAGACATATAGAGATTCAGAGAAAATCGATAGAATGAATATTTTAGGAGAACCCATGAAAATACTGGTGATTGATGATTCTGGATTTTCCAGAATGCAGATGAAAAACATTCTCAAACAAGTGACACCCGATGCTCAAATTTTGGAAGCCGATGGTGCACAAAAGGCAATAGAAATCTATGATCAAGAAATACCAGAACTGGTACTAACTGACCTGGTGATGCCTGAAATTAAAGGCGATGCCGTCGTCAGACATGTGCGCTCCCAAAGTTCGGATACCTTTGTGGCAGTAGTTAGCGCCAATGTACAGGACAGGGTACAAGATGAAATGAAAGACCTTGGGGCCAATTATTTCCTAGAAAAACCGATCAAATTGGAAAAAGTCCAGGCATTGTTAGAAGTATATCGTCAGACCACCAGCACTTGATAAAGGGTACGACACATGACAGAGTGTTTGCTGTTAAATGATCAACTCGAATTGGCTTATAATTACTTGAACAATGGTGTGTTGATTGTTGACAGGGAATTGTCCATTCTCTTCATGAACCAATGGTTGAGAAGACAACTGCCCCCCGAACTACAGCAGGTTACCAGTTTGCCTAAAATATTAGACCCTGGTAATGCATCCTCCATTGTCTCCAAAGCCCGCCAGGTTTTGGAATTTCGTAAGCCAGTCATGCTTTCTTCAGTGTTTCATCACTGGATTGTTCCATTGGCTGATAACAAATTTGAAGATGGCAAGATGAGGCAGCAGGGCATGTTGACACCACTGGTAGTGGAAGCGGAAGGAAAAATGCAACACGCCGTTATGTTTCAAATCCGGGATGTTTCCAACATCCTGTTGCAAGTCAAAGAATTGCAGCAAGAAATTCAAAGGCGTCGGAGTATTGAAGAGTCGTTGAGAGTGAGTGAAGTAAGATACCGTTCTTTGTATAACAAAACCCCCGTCATGCTCCACTCTATTGATGAAAATAAATGTTTGGTCAGTGTGAGTGACTATTGGCTCCAAGTTCTAGGATACGAACGTGATGATGTCATTGGTAAACCTGCTATTAAATTTTTAACAGAAGAATCTCAACGTTATGCAGAAGAAATAGCCATGCCTGAGTTGTTCAGACAAGGCTGGTGCTACAACCTTCCTTATCAGATGGTGAAAAAAAATGGCGAAATTGTAGATATTGAACTGTCAGCAACCTCTGAAAAAAATGAAAAAGGTGAATTTGTTCGAAGTTTGGCCGTATTGATTGATGTCACCCAACGCAATCAGATACAACAAAAACTCCTGGATGCGAAAGAACAAGCCGAAACAGCCAATATTGCCAAGACCCAGTTTTTAGCCAACATGAGTCATGAAATCCGCACTCCTCTCAATTCTATTGTTGGTTTTAGCCAGATTTTGCTCAGTCACAAAAAACACGAAGCACTACCAGAAGAATTCAAGCAATTTGTACAAAATATCAGACTTGCCGGTGATAGCCTCTCTGAATTGATCAACAACATTCTAGACCTGGCTAAGATCGAAGCTGGAAAATTTGAAGTGTTTGAAGAAGATTTGAATTTCAAACAGTTATTTCAAGCCATTTACCATGTCAACAAAGCAGCAGCAATAGAAAAAGGGGTCAATTACCAATATGTATATGATCCCCAGCTCCCTGAGTTTATCTGTTCAGATCGTACCAAGCTGAATCAGATTTTATTAAACCTGGTTTCCAATGCTATCAAATTCACTCCAGAAGGAAAAAGTGTGACTCTGCAAGCTGTCAAAGAAGAAAAAGTGGTGTTGCTGCAAGTCATTGATGAAGGAATTGGTATCCCCGAAGAACGTCTGCCTTTCATTTTTGACACATTTGAACAAGCAGACGGTTCGACAACACGTCATTATGGAGGCACAGGATTAGGGTTGGCAATTACCAAACAAATGGTGGATTTATTGGGAGGAACCATCGAAGTCGTCAGTGAAGTTGAAGGAAAGGGTCCCCCCAGTGGTTCTATATTTTCAATTCGGTTTCCACTCAAGCAGGCTTTTTCCAAAACCAGCCAAAATGGCGAGACTCCATTAGCTCAGTATCATTTTTCTACAGATAATGTCATTCTGGTTGTAGAAGACAATGTCATGAACCAAAAAATGATGGAAGCGTTATTGGACAATTTGGAATTAACGACTCATTTTGCTGATAATGGCCAGGAAGGTATACAAACAGCGTTGCAACTGAAAGCAAATGGGAAAATACCAGATTTGATTTTGATGGACATGCACATGCCAGATATGGACGGGATGGAGGTGACTCGGAAACTGCGAGAAGATGAAGCATTTGAAGATATTCCTATTGTGGCCGTTTCTGCAGATACATTCACGGATCAGCAGAGAATCGCTCTGGGAGAGGGAATATCAGCCTATCTGACCAAACCTGTCGATTTAGATAAATTGTTACCAGTCTTAGTACAATATTTACGTACGGATTCACCACGACCAGAAAAACACTCTGGTTTATGGCCTCCGCTTCCCGACTCTATCAAAATTCAGTTATTGGAAAAGGCTGAAAAACTGGCACAATATCCTATTTATTATGGAGATGAAATTGTCATTTTGGCAGAAAAAATGATAAGCTTGTGTGAAGGATTTGACTCTCCTTATCCAGAAATTCTGCAAACAATTGTTGATGCAGTTTACCAGGGAGATGAAGAACAGTTACTGGTTTGTATCCAAACTATTAAGGATGCTGCTGTTGCTTCAACACCTTCACAGAATCATGTTACTGTAGAGAGACCCTCTTCTAAAATCACCAACTCAGCAAAGGTAAAACTCGACGATGTTTCCAGATTCCCAGAATTATTACAAATTCTGGAAGATGATATCCAGGCTTCCTGGCAAGAGATCCATGACATCTTGATCATGGATGACGTAGAAAGTTTTGCCAAACAGATGCAGGAACTAGGAGAGGAGTATTGCTGCCCAATGCTTGCAGAGTGGGGAGAAAAACAACTACTTCAGGTTTCCATGTTTGATACAGAAG
>JANQHV010000247.1 GCA_028282505.1 SAR324 cluster bacterium
CAATATTCCAATGCAGGGGATAAGGCTTACCAGCGTGGTGATTGGAGCCAGGCCATTAAATCTTATAGCCAAGCTATTGAAAAACGGCCAGGGTGGCACTATCCTTATATGATGCGGGGGAAAGTCTATCTGAAGCAAGAAAAATACGACCAGGCCATTGAAGATTTGAGTAAAGCTTTAGAAACCCATCAAACCATAGAACTTTTTCTTGGTCGTGGTGGGGCTTATCTCCAACAGAAACAGTACGAACCGGCTATCAGAGATTACAATGCGGTTCTTAAGATAGGACATGTCCATGAAGCTTACAGAAATCTTGCCTGGATCAAGTCGACCTGTCCCAAATCCTTTTGTCGCGATGGTAAACGTGCGGTAGAATTTGCTAAAAAAGCCATCGCTTTGGCAGGAAAAAATACAGCAAGGTTGGATACTCTGGCTGCTGCTTATGCAGCAACGGGACAGTTTGAAGAAGCCATTTCCACCCAACAAGAAGCCCTTTTCATGGCAAAGGATGAGGGGTATCCAGAAACAGAAATCAATGAGTTGGAAGAGCATCTGCAATCTTACCAAAACCGGCAACCTTGGAGGGATGAACCTAAAAGCGTTTTGAACTTTTTTAAGAAACTGTTTTGAAATGAAGGATGTTATGAAAGGAATACTATATCTGCTTTTACTGTTGCTGTTTCCCTTATTTGTTTTTGCACAAAAACTGGAAATCATCACAAAGGATTATGAAAGTTCCTACCAATCCAGTGGACATCAATGGACCTTGAAGGTCAGGACCGCAGCAAAAGGCACCAAAGATCCAGAAAGTGATTACATCGAATACGATAGTGATATGCTTATCCGTTACAACGTTTATCGCGATGGGCAAGAGGTTCACTCCAAAACCTATCAAGGAGGCTCTTTCTATAGCTGTCGTCCTGATTGGGAACTCAGTCTTGAAAAAGTTGGTCAACCAGGAAAAGAAAAAGGCTGGCTGATTGGAGCAATGGGTACCTGTGGCAATACGATGTCTCCCCATTACGAATTGGTTGTCCCCAGTGAGCTGTATGGTGATGCCAATTATTTGTACAAGCGTTTTGTGGCCAAAGAAGCCCCCCACCCTGTCACCCAGAAACAAGTCACTTCCATCTGGTATTATCAACAAAACTGGGGAAAAGGTGGAACTGCCACCAGTATTTTTGTCCCCAGAAAGCTGGATATCTTCGAAACAGAATATGGAACTTCCATTCAAACAGGCAACATACTCCAGGGAATCGATATGTTGTACAAGCTGAGTCCTGAATATTCTATCAAACTGGCAGAAAGCTTTGCTGGCTTGTTTGTTGCCGGAATCCAGGACTTGAATGCGGATTTGATGGAATATGCAATGCAGTTCTACTATTCAGAAGAGGGAACGGGATTTGGGCTTCCTGTCAAAAAACAGGAACTGAGACAATTGATTGGAAAAATTCGACAAATGCGAGCGACTTATCAACAAGTACAAGACTTTGTCGATTGGGAGCTGTTTGCCAGCCACGCTATTGAGAATCCGTACTGGGCTGAGCAACAAGAGTTGGAAATGAACTTCAAGAAATGGAAGGCACACCAAGTTTCCAATTACCAATTCACCTTACTCAATGGATGTTTCTGTATGCCAAGTTCTGATTTTGACCCAAATGCTGCTATCACCGTAAAGAACAATAAAATCCGTGAAATTCGTTCCTTGGAGGACAATCGGACGACTCTCAAAGCCTCCTATTATTCCACGATTCCAGCACTCTTTGAAAAAATTCAAAAAGCCATTAAAAGGCAGGCCGCTGAGATTGAGGTCACTTATGACAAAACCCTTGGATATCCATTGTCCATTATGATCGATTCGGTCAAGATGATAGAAGATGAAGAGCAACGTTTTACCGTAAAAGATTTTAAACGATTGGATTGACAAAAAGCTCCAGGTGCCCACACTCCACACACTTGTAAGCAATCACTGGCTCCAGTTCTTTGTCTTCAACATCGAGGTTATAAAACCAGTGCTTTTCCGGTTTGCCTGCTATCCAGGGAGTGACAAAGTACCCCCCTTTTGTCCTGTCCAGCAAGTATCCTTCCGTTAATCCTCCTTTACAGATTGTGCATTGCAGATCTTCCGGGTTCATTTTGATCATCTCACTTCTTTTTCAGGAGTTTCTATTTTTTTCTGCCTTTTGACGTTCATTCCATTCCATCACTTCCTTAGCATAACTTTGAAAATCTCCTAAATGTTGAGTAAGGATGGAATGCACAATGTGCCAGTCTATACTTTCATAAGCATGAACCATTACATTGCGAAACCCTACACTCTTTTTCATACGCTCTGCTGTGTTATGGGTAATCACGCTGGCTTGCTCTAGACGGCTGAAACTTTCTGCCATGTTCATCGGAGATGGTAAAGATAGTTCTGCAACAAGGTGGGACGCTATATCAACACAAGTTTGAATTGCTCTTTGAAGATTCAGTGAAATAATGTCCTGCAAATCCCAATCATTACGCATGGTTTCTTCACTGATGGGCAGCTTACCCCGAATCCGGTCAAGACTACGCTTGAGTGATTCCATTTTTGACAAAAGGATCATTTCATCCATAAATCAACCGTTCTGCATTTTTTTTAAGGATCATTCGGGTATATGGCATCATGTCAGCCTGGTTATACCACATTTTTCTAAGAAGAAACGCAAAGAGTTCTGGTGAGGTCTTTTTGATAATTTTCCCACATAATGCTTGCTGAAGGATAGGCCCGTAAACTCTATGTAAATCAATTAAATCCACTTCACAAGGTAACTCAGAATTAAGATCAAGCAGCACTGCTTGTCTTTGTTCAAAAGTTAGTCTGTGATCAGCAGCAACAGCAATATCAATATCGCTTTCTGGGGTCAGTCGATTTTTTATTACTGAACCAAACACGGTAGCAACTAGAATTTCTGGATGATGTTGAAGGATTAACTCAATTTTTCCAATGATAGAATTTGCTGAAATCATACAGATTTTTTATTTAAATTTTATAGAGCCCGCACAAACATCCCCTTCATCGGCACCATCGAGCCACTTCTGAAGCTGTTTAACACGAGCATTCGTTAATTCGTAGAGCTCCTGATTCAGGCAGAATGGAAATCCTCTTCCATAATCACTGGCTTTGTATTGTTTCGGGTACAGCGATTTCATATGATTATCACGAAACCCAATCCAGGCACGTTGAGCCTGACGTAGTCTTTTCAGAAATTCTTTATCGCTGGCATATTCCTTTAAAATTCGCTGATATGTTTGGTTTAAGGCTTTCTCCGCTTGCTGATAGGCTGTCTGATTACAAGTGTTGATCGCGGTTTGAGTAGTGGCCTGTTCCAGACACTGATCAGGATCTACCATCCGACCATCACTATTGGCTTTTGCGTTGGAAAAAGACAAAGACTTCAGAATCTTTTCAAAGATTTTGGTTTCTGCTGCTTCATCAAACCATGGCAGACGATTCTCCTCCAACCCGGACATATCCTGACGGGAATAGAGTGTAAAAGATAGGTCCAGCACATGGTTCTTTTGCGGAATCAGGTAGTTATGATAGATATAAAATCGCCCCCCCATGTCAGGCTCTTCCATGATTTGTTGGAAAGATTCGATATGACCAATGGTTTCTTTCTGCCAGGGAAAAGCGATATCCTGGTTTCCTACTTCTTGCAACACTGTTTTCATTTGATCAGGATCGGATATGATCGAAACCCGAAGTGTCTTACTTTTCAGAGTGGTTCCTGGAATAACAGCAAGCTCCAGATCTTCATCCAATCGGAAGTTAACTGTTTCTGGATACTTGAGAGAAAACTGGTATTGAGGGTTGTGATAGGTTTTCCATTTTCCTTTCTCAGCAAAAGCAAAGGTACTCCAGAAAAAAAGGAGAGAAAACACGATCAGGTATCCGTATCGGTTGCATATCAACATAGTGTCCTTTTCTTAATTTAGTTGAGGTTATTTATTTTTCAAGGTGGCAATCTTCTTTTCCAACTTTCTGCTTTTGAGATAAAAATAAGCGATAAAATGCAAAACGGCAAATCGAGTTTTGGGTTGTTTTTGAATATCAATCGGAAACGACGTTTCAGAAATTGACCAGTTTTTGATGTAGCGGGTCTCTTTGTAGTTGGCGATGATGACTTTGCCTTCTTTGAGTAGCTTTGCGGTCAGTGCTTGTTGGGAAAGGCCAAGAAAGAAAAAAAGAATCCCTAGTGCCAGTAACGCCAGTCCAAAGGGCAACACAAAGCTGATAGAATCCACTCCTCCAGTATTCCAGACATGTCCTGCCAACCTGGTGAGTGTTGGATCATCTCTATGAAAATAAATAGGGACTTTTTTTCCAATGGCATATTCTCTTTTTTCATCTTCGGTAAATTCAAAATATGCCAGTGTCTTCACTTTTCCATCTGTGACCGTTTCAAATTCAATGACTGGAGCATAATAGCTATCGTGCGTTCTCCCCACATACTCGCCAGCATGTTCGTGAGCAACGATGGTTCCTTCTCCTTGTTCTGCATTTTGAAGAAAAATGAAGGTTGTGATCACAAGATAGAGGACCCAGAGACAAGATAGGATGCCTAGAGGCAAAAGGAGAATATTGGACCATTGATAAAAGCTTAATTTTGTTTTGCGTGCTGCACTCATTTTTGTACTCTGCAATATCCATACTTGTTTTGAATACAATTCAAATTCCTCCACAACTGGAACAACTGCTACAAGAAGATCCACCATCTGATGAATCCCCCGACCATGAATCTATCCAGCTTCCACTTTGCTCAGTATCTCCCACCGAAGTGTCTGTAATTAAATTTTCGGATTTGAATTCTTCCTGATAATCATGGCCCTCGTGATATTCGATATCCCCAGAAATAGGAGCTGTAAATGGTTCTTCAGGATTAAGTGTACTTAAAAGACCACCCTCAAATCCTGACTCTCCCACGGTTAGCATAGAATTTCCTGCTTCATCCACTAAAGTGAAATCATGACAATAGATATTGTGGTCATAGCACATTGCACTCCAAAGCCATGCGTAGAAGAAAACATTCGAATATCCATAGTATCCATGATAAACAGGTTCTGAAGAATGTTGCTGTGTCATCTGAGGAGGACTGCCTATTGGATATCGGGGACGAATCATTTTTGAAGCTATATTCCTGTCGAGAGATTCCAATTTAATGTGGGTGCGAATTGATTGTTCCAAAGTACTGATAAACAGTTCAAATGCATATTTTTTTTCACGCAAGTATGCATCATACTTTTCTTGATCTTCAAAAACCTCTGTCATCTTTTGCTTAACCACTGCGGGTGTTTTATTTGCTGCATTAAAATCGGTTAGTACACCATTGATCAGAATGAGAATAGGAGATTCGCCCACTTTATGTTTTCGACGAATATCAATTTCAAGGAGATAGCGAAGATCCTGATCTTCATGCTCAAGTACAAGATAGAGGGTCTGAAAAACATCAGACTCGATTTTGTCCACACGAAGTTCAAAGTCATCCAATGCTTCTTGGAGATCATCCTTCACTCCGTTTTCGTCAAAATAAAAATCAAAATCGTCTTTGGCCAACCTGACAATATTATTAATTCCGTTTTTGCGAAACACAATATTGAACTGCTGTAAGATGGAAAGGGCTGTAAAGGTTTGATGTTCTTCTTTTTCTGAAGTCCGTCCTACCGTTAAATAGTGAAATAGTTTTCCAAACATCCGTGTTGGTTTCACGGCTTCTAAAATAGTTTCCTGATCCAGTTTAATGGCAAGTTTTGCACTAAAATACATAAATCATCTCCTGCTTACATGGATTCACAAGGACCACAATTAGATTCTACTTTGTCAAAATGACCTACTTCCCAAAATTCACTATCAAGAGGTGTTCCAAAATAGATTTGATATAATTTCCATGTCATTCGATATTGGGATTGATTTTCTTCCATAGTTCCCCCAGGAGAGTGGTGAATAAATCGGCCAAACACACCTTCACAAAAATGGAGATAGGCTTTTGTACAAAGAATGAACTCATGCCATACATTGTCTATCTTTTGTCCAGGGGTTAATTTTTTTTCAGAAAATGCAACCAGGCTAAGGAAACGCATGGTTTCAGCTAATGCAATGACGACGGTTTGGGGTTCAATTGAACAGTTTTCCTCAATGCGTTTTCTGAGGATTGGATGTTTTTTCAAGGTCTCTTCTGCCAAATTGGGATAATCCAAGTTTTGAGGATGAAACAAAGAGGATTTATTTTTATCAGTCATCTCCATCTGTCCCTGTTTTAAACCAATCTCCATTTGATGACAAACAGATCATGGATGCTGATTTCCTGTTGCATCCGTTTTTCAATATTTTCCAGTAAATCATCTTTTTGCCGTTCAATTTCTTGAATCATTTGATCGTACTCGCGCCAGGAGTGTTCTCGTTTTTGTTCAAGCTTTTGGATTTTTTGCTGCAATTGGAATTTTTCAGACAAATCTCTGGATAAACGGGCCTGTTTTTTCAGTTTTTGTACTTTTTCATCGATATCTTCCATACTGCTTCGCAGCAACATGCGTTTGTCATCAGACCATTTATCCAGCTTTTCCATTTCTTCTTCGAAATAGCTTATATTCCGTTGGGAGATTTTTTCTACCACGGCTTCACTTTGTTGTTGCAGCATCTTTTGTAAGATACTGGGATAGACCAACTGGGACGGCTCCAGAACTTTTCCTGGCAAAGAGAAAAAGCGTTGGCATTGTTCTTGTTCCAGTATTTCTCCCTCATCGTTAATGCCTGCCAGAAGGAGGGAATTCTCCGTTTCAAAGCTCGATATTGTCAGATTCCGGATGATCAAAAAACCAGACTGGTTGACCAAATTTTTCAGTGCCGATATTTTCTTAGATGAATTGGTGTAAGAAAACTCCACTTCTCCAGATTCCAGTTGTTTTTCCTTGGCAATTTCAATGATTCCTTGAGCCAGGGGATGGCCGATACGGTAAATATGCTCATTTTCTATTTCCTTACCAATTCGATAAGGCCCTTCTGGAATCGGAAGATGTGGGAAAGGCGATTGTTTTAAGTAAAAAGCATGCTGCTCGTCTTCAAACTCGGCATGGGCCTGTAAATAATGCTTCGTCAACCACCATAACCAGTTATCGTATTTATTCAGAGATGCGATGCTGTCACGTAAAGTCAAACGCAACTTATCGGTCACTTCCTCATCAAAGTGTTCCAAGAGCTTTTTGCGGGTGCTTTTCATTTTTTCACTAATTTCCACTTTGAGTTCATTTTGCAGCTCATCAAAAGCATGCTGAATGGTATCAGGAGTTCGGCACTCCTGGTAAATCATCAGAATTCTTCTTTCAATATCGACTCCAGATTCGACGCTGCCCAATACTTCATCACTGGCCCCAAATACTCCATCGAAAAATTGGAATTTTTTGGAAAGCAGATCAAATACTTTCTGATCGATTTCATTGCTTTTGTTGAGAAAGTTGACTACCACCACATCATGCTGTTGGCCATAACGATGGCATCGCCCAATCCGTTGCTCAATCCGTTGGGGATTCCAGGGTAGGTCATAATTGACCACGAAAGAACAGAACTGCAAATTGACTCCTTCTGCTGCTGCATCCGTAGCAATCATAATGGAGGCGTGTTCTTTGAAATAATCCACCAGAGCCGTCCGCAAGTTGACAGATTTCGATTCGGTCATCCGATCAGAATTTTGATGTGTGGTTAACCAATCGGCATAAATCAGCTGGGCTTTGGGATCATCATTTTTTCCATTAAACAGCACAATTTTATCAGAACCATACAGAGGAGAAAGCAACTGAAATAAATAGTTTTGGGTGCGTATGGATTCTGTAAAAACCAAAACCTTGGGCAAAGCGCCCAATTCCTGTGCTTTTCGAAATCCTGTTTCCAGGGCTGAAAGCAGGGCATTTCCCTTAGTATTTTCTGTAATCGATTCTGCTAAATCACGATAACTTTCTAGATCCTGGATTTCCTGTTGAATGACTTCCTGCCCCATTTCTTCCATGACAAAATCCATTTCGTCACAGGCTGTCTCTATGTCCTCAAAGGTTTCCTGTTCCAGTTGCTGTTTGACACGATTGACCCATTCAACGTCCGTTTCTTCAGACACTTTGTATGCTTTCCGAGTTGTTTGAGGACTATTTTGAATTTTTTTCTGTGGTTGAAGTCTTCCCGATAAGTGATTGGCCATTGCCTTTGCAGTACTTTTCTCTTGGGCAGAGAGATATTGACGGGGGCTGCCCAGATGTTTTTCTTTTTGTTTCAGTCTGTAGATCAATTTATTCAGTGCCCCCGCAATGGCGAAGCTCGAAGAAGCCAGCAATTTTCGAAAAACCAGGGTCATTAACATTCGTTGGCCTGGAGGGAGAGCCAGCAAGTGATCTCTGCGCAAATATTCTGAAACCATATCATACAGGAGTTGCTCATTCTCTGTTGGATGAAATTCCTGTGTGATCGGAATCCGTTTGGTATACTTGATATATTCCTGGACTTGTTTGCGAAGTGTGCGCTTGCAAATTGGAGCCAGCCTCTCTTTCAAATCCTCAATTTTGGTTTTCTGGTTTAATTTGGAAAATTGTTTTTTGAAATGAGTCACATTGCCAAAAATATGCTCATCGACAAAACTGACCAGCCCATACAGTTCAGTTAAAGAATTCTGCAAGGGCGTTGCTGTTAACAGTAATTTGGGTGAGTGCCCCACGGCTTTTTTGATGGCTTTGGCAATCTTGTTAGAAATATGATGAACATTCCTCAAGCGATGGGCCTCATCAATGACGACCAGGTCCCAATTGATTTTGGAGATAGGATCGGCTTTGTTGTGAGCAAAATGATAGGAACAAATGACGATCTCTTTCTGTTCAAATGGATTGCGATTTCCATTTCTTTTGTATTGGTCAAAGGATTTTCCTTCCAGAATAATTGGATTGAAAAAAAACTTTTCCTGCAATTCCTGACTCCATTGTTTGCGCAAGTTGGCCGGAACAATGATGAGCAACTTTCTTTTCCGTTCTGCCCACTTTTGGGAGAGCACCAGGCCGGCTTCAATGGTTTTTCCCAACCCTACTTCGTCGGCTAAGATGGCTCCTTTTGACAGGGGAGAGCCAAAAGCAAAAAGTGCTGCGTCAATTTGATGTGGATTCAAATCCACTTGGGCATTGGCCAGGGAGGCTGTCAATTTTTCAGGGTTGTCGGAAGCAAACCGTCTGGTGATTTCATAGGCATAGTATTGGGCATGATACTCGGTAATTTTCATAGTTCTCTTCCTGTCGAGCATTCATGCTTTGGATGCCAAACCGGCAGCACCCAAGAGTTCTTCAGGCTTACTCAAGTCAGCAGGCAGGATGACATTGGTTTCTTCTGTTGCTAATTGTCCAAACTGACTCAGGAGCTTTTTACTCAGTTGCAGGCGGACCGATTCTTCTCCATTGTTTTGCGCAATGGCTTCCCCCACCTGAATGATAGATTCTGCTGTGGCTTCAGCAATGGCAAGAATGGCCTGTGCCTTTCCTTCTGCTTCATTGATGCGTTTTTGCTTTTCTCCTTCTGATTGGTTGATCAATTCCATTTTGATCCCTTCAGAGCGATTGATACGGCTGATCATTTGCCCCTCTGATTCTGCAATAATGGCTCTTCGTTTTCTCTCAGCAGAAGCCTGTTTTTCCATAGATTTTTTGACCGTAGACGGTGGTACGATATTTTTTATCTCATAACGTTGTACTTGAATTCCCCAGGTTTCTCCTGCATCATTCAGTACTTCTACTACCCGAGCGCTCATGATGTCCCGTTCTTCAAAAGTCTTGTCCAGTTCCATTGTCCCAATGACCGATCGAATGGTGGTTTGGGCTAACTGAATGGCGGCATCATGATAATCGGTCACCCCGTAACTGGCTTTTCGTGGAGAAACGACACGCACATACATCACACCATCCACTTCGACTTTCACATTGTCTTTGGTAAAACATTCCTGAGGCAGGACATCAATCGATTGCTCTTTTTCACTCTGCTTGTAAGCCACCTTTTCGATAAACGGAATCAAAGCGTGTAAACCAGGGTCGAGAGTACGGTGATATTTGCCCAGGCGCTCTACCACATACGCGGACTTGGTGGGCACGAACATGATGGCCTTGACCAGTTTAATAATGAATATAAAAAATATAATAGCCCAGAAGATGAAATTGATGCTGCTCATGATTGCAAATTCTCCCAATAAAAATTGTAATTCATAGTATATTTCTTCCATAATCGACCTTTCTATTCATGCCTTGTTTCTTGTAAGGGAGAAATCCCCTCGGACACTTGGTGAATTCCCTCAAAAAAACCTTTGATATTTGCCAGTTGAGCGGGGACTACTGAAATATTAGCATTTTGTGCGATTTTCCCAAACTCTTCGATGAAGTGTTCCTTAATCTGCATATCCAGAGCAGCACTACCACCAGGCTTGGCAATGGCTTCACCAATCATTTGAGTTCCTTTGGCAGTTGCTTCTGCAATCAGTTGAATTTCTTTTGCTTTTCCTTCGGCTTCGTTAATCTGCCTGACCTTGTCTCCTTCCGACAGGTTGATTTTCTCTTGCCGGTCAGCATTGGACGCATTGATGGTGGCTTGTTTTTCTGCTTCTGCCAAAGTGATTTCTGCCCGTTTATCCCGTTCTGCTTCCATTTGCTGTTCCAGGGTTAAAATCATATTGCCGGAAGGCAAGATGTCTTTGATTTCGTAACGCAGAACCTTAATTCCCCACGGGTCAGAAGCACGATCAATTTCTCGAACAATATTTTCGTTCAGATGGTCTCTTTCTGAAAACGTTTGATCCAGTGTCAGCTTGCCAATTTCCGAACGCATGGTGGTTTGGGCCAGATTGATACTGGCCCTCACATAATTTTCAATTCCATAACAGGCCTTATAAGGGTCCATTACCTTTAAAAAAACAACACCATCCACACTCATTTGAATATTATCTTTGGAAATACAGTTCTGCTTTTCCACATCAACGAATTGTTCCCGCATTTCTATGCGATAGGCAATTCGATCGATAAATGGGATGATGAAATGAAATCCAGG
>JANQHV010000298.1 GCA_028282505.1 SAR324 cluster bacterium
GCCTAACTCTGGTTTACCAGACACTTTTTGTAAAAAAATGCGTTATAACTCATTTTGACCAGATAACTATTTTGTCCCTTTCTCCTGGTCATGATTGTCCTGGTGATGAGTAGTATTGCCATTGTTTTGCGCAATAAATTGAAAGAACGTTATACAATAACAGGGTTTTAGGAAGGCGACAGAAATAACTTACCCAAATTTGTGCAGAATTTTTTGTACTCCTCAAGGCGGTGAAGCGTTTGCGTAGTTGGCCTACGTGGGCGCTTTACCAACGCAGAGGAGTGTAAAAAGGCGGGGCGGCCATCCGCCAACAAATGGGAAAGTTATTTTTGGAGCATTCCTTAGAATCAGGCAATTGGAGAGAGATCTTACTTTACTAAACACATCAAATTGGAGAACATCACAATGGAAGCTATTTCGCTTGATCCCAATAAGTACGTCATGGAATCAAAAAATCTGGACTTTTATTATGGAGACAGCCAGGCACTTTTTGAAATTTCCATGGCGATTCCACGCAACTATGTGACGGCTTTGATAGGGCCATCAGGATGTGGAAAATCGACATTTCTTCGTTGCTTGAATCGAATGAACGATTTGGTAGATCATTCACGAATGGTTGGCAGTATTCTATTTGGGGATCAGGAAGTCAATGATCCAACCCTGGACGTCTTTCGTTTGCGTCAAAAGGTGGGGATGGTGTTTCAGAAATACAATCCTTTTCCAAAATCCATTTATGAAAACGTGATCTATGGATTGCGGATCGCAGGAATCAAGAACAAGTCTGTCCTGGATGAAACGGTTGAGCGAAGCTTGCAAAGAGCGGCTCTTTGGGATGAGGTGAAGGATCGCTTGAGTGAGACCGCATTAGGGCTTTCCGGAGGACAAATGCAGCGTCTCTGTATTGCTCGTGCGATTGCCAATAACCCTGAAGTCTTGCTGATGGATGAACCAGCTTCAGCCCTTGATCCACGATCCACCGCTCGTATTGAGGAATTAATTACAGAATTGCGGGGGCGATATACGATTGTGATTGTGACTCACAATATGCAGCAAGCCACTCGTGTTTCTGATTTTACTGGATACTTTTATGAAGGGGTGCTCAAAGAACATGGCACCACTGAACAGATTTTTACCAACCCAAAAGAAAAGCACACTGAAGATTATATTTCTGGACGATTTGGATAATTCCAAAGATTAGGCATTACCAGAAACATCCATACCATACCGTTTGAGTTTGCGATAAAAAGTGGAGCGGTGTATCCCCAACAATGCCGCCGCTTTGGGTTTGCTAAAATTAGTTTTTTGCAATGCCTGAAAAATCAATTCTTTTTCACTTTGAGGAAGGGGGAGATCATTGCCGATGGAAGTATGTTCTACCTGTAATTCATCTGGTAAATGGTGTGCCTGTAAAATCGAACTGGTACTGATGGCAAACGCATATTCAATAGTATGGTATAGTTCTCGAATATTGCCAGGCCAGGAATAATGGAGCAACTGCTGCAACGCACCTGGTGCAATTCCACGCACATATCGATTTTCTTTACGGTTTAATTCCTCAATAAATGCGGTGATCAAAATTGGGATATCCTGTAGACGTTCCCGCAATGGAGGTAGATTAACAGGCACCACATGCAAGCGATAATAAAGATCTTCTCGAAACAGTCTTTTTTGCACCAGGGCTTTTAAATCCTTATTGGTTGCTGCAATCATGCGCACATCGACATGCAAGGTTTTGGTGCCTCCCACCCGTTTGAAACTCTGCTCTTGCAAAACACGGAGCAATTTCCCCTGAAGTTCCAGAGGAATTTCTCCAACCTCATCCAGGAAAAATGTTCCTTTGTGCGTCAATTCAAAATGTCCTGGCTTGGTTTGATGTGCTCCTGTGAATGACCCGCGCTCATGACCAAAAAATTCACTTTCCAGCAGATAGGGGGAGATGGCTGCACAATTCACGGCATGAAAAGGCCCTTGGGCACGGCTGCTCCGCTTATGGATTTCTCGTGCCACCAATTCCTTTCCTGTTCCACTTTCTCCCACAATCAGTACAGCAGCGTTGCTCAGTGCAATTTTATCAATGAGGTTAAAAATCTTTTTCATGTTTGAGTCACAGCTGATCATCTGGCCATAGGCAAAGCTACCAGGTTTTTCGCGCATCAAACGTTCCTCTTCTATCAAATCCTGGAATAGCAACAGCCACCCTTCTCTGGTCGAAGAAATGTTGAGGGGAATGATAGAAAGCCGGATTGGAATAATGGCTCCCGACGGACACAACAACTGTGTTTGGATATCAGAAACTTTCATACGGAGCTGAACACATTTCATCAACTCCCCAGTTGGCCCTGCAATGGAAGATCCCAGAATAGAGGCTGCTGGCTTTCCAACTACTTCCTCTTCTGGCATTTCTAAGATGGAACAGGCTTTTTCAGAAATTCGCTGGATGCGGAAAGTATGATCCAGGGTAACTACCCCTTCTGCTATGCCATCCAATGTTTTTTTCAAAAGTCGATGCTCAATTTCCAGTTGTGTGTAGGCTTCTTGCTTAGCTTTCACTTCCTTTTCTAACTGTTGATAAGCCTGCTTTCTTGCCTCAATTTCTTGTTTCAAATCTTCTTCATATTGACGCAGTTCGAAAGAACGTTTGATGATTCCACTCAACTCAAATAAATTGACTGGTTTTCTTAAAAAAGACTGAACCCCCAGTTGATAACATTTTCGGATGTCCTGGTTGGAACCGTAACCAGTCAACACAATAATGGAATGGGCCACTTTTGTCTTTGAGGTGAGTTGATCCAGAAATTCCATGCCACTCATCCTGGGCATCTTCAAATCCAAGATAATGACCTGGGGATTGTGTTGACTGAACAGTTCTAAGCCTGCTTCTCCATTTTCGGCGCTAAAGACTTCATAGCCTTCCAGGGATAAGTGTTCACACAATACTTTTCGGATAGAAGATTCGTCGTCAATTACTAATATTTTCTGCATTTCTACTATTGATTCACAGAAAAGGTTGGAGAGTTATTTAATTTCGCAACAGCAACTAATTATACCGTATTTATGTGGATGTAGTAGGAAAATTTATCGCAGTTGTCAAATTTTTGCTGCAAAAAATGGATTATTTTTTTGGAAGTTGAGGTGTTCGTCCTTTCGGAAGAGCATTGGGAATACTTTTGGGAATTTGGTTAGCATTTGCTTTTTGAACGGTCTTGCCTTTTTTCTCTTTAGAAACGTTTGCCGCTTTTTTGGGTGCATTTTGAGCAGGGGGAGGTGTTGTTTTTTTCGGAGGAGCCTGTTTCTTCCTTTCCGACATCAAATCCTGGTAAATACTATAAAATTTATGGGCCTTTTCAGCCTCATAAAGTTTATTATAAACAAGGGCCACGTTATAAAAAGTCTCTGCCATTTTTGGAGCAAGCCTGGTTGCATTTTCAAAGGCAATCAATGAATTTTGGTACTTTCCCACCGCATAATAGGCTAGTCCCAAATTGTAATGATATTCGGCGGTTTGATCATCCATTTCAATAGCACGGCGAAAATTAGCAATCGCTTCCTGATAACTCATTTGCTCATAGGCCGCATTCCCCTTTTCAAAGTAATGAAGAGCTGACAACT
>JANQHV010000330.1 GCA_028282505.1 SAR324 cluster bacterium
AGCGAAGAATCTATCATATATCCGCCATTTAGAGATCCTTCGCTTCACTCAGGATGACATAAAAAACAAGATTTATGAATTCTCTAATGGGCTCTTAGTTCAAATAAAAACCAGGTATTTCTGTTCCAATTGGAGAACCTTCCCAATAATTTGCGCATTGGTCACTTCTGCATGGTGTAATTTTTCTATGATGGCTTTGCTTTGTCCTTCTGGAACAGAGACCAATAACCCCCCACTGGTTTGAGGGTCTACAAAAATTTCTTGATGCCATGAAGGTAAGTTTTCGGGAAACTGAGTGTCTACCGATACCATGAGTCGGTTGGCCTGGTTCACTCCAGTGCTCATGCCTCGTTGATACATCTCTAATGCCTCCTGCATCATGGGAACGACAGAAGTATTGATTTCCAAAGTAACCGCAGACGCTTTGGCCATTTCCAAAGCATGACCCGCCAGACCAAAACCTGTGATATCAGTGGCAGCGTGGACCTCAAAAGAAGACAGTATTTCTGATGCGGTTTTATTTAAGGTGATTAGCGTTTGCAGACATTTCTCCATGGCTTCTGAGGAAACCCATTTTTTGAGATTGGCATTGAACAAAACACCACTGCCAATGGGCTTTGTCAAAATCAGCACATCACCTGCCTGGGCCCTGGCATTGGCCCAGTAGCGATCAGGATGCACAATTCCGGTGACCGACAGACCAAATTTAGGCTCTTCATCTTCGACGGTGTGCCCTCCAGCCAAGACAGCACCGGCTTCTGTAATTTTATCCATCGCGCCTGCAATAATCTGATGCAAAATGTCCTGATCCAGTTTTTGAGCAGGAAATCCCACCAGGTTCAAGCACGTGATTGGTTTTCCACCCATCGCATAGACATCACTCAGCGCATTAGCCGCTGCAATTTGACCGAAAAGGCGAGCATCATCCACAGGGGGTGTGATAAAATCTGCCGTGGTGATGAGGGCCATTTCATCATTCAAACGATAAACGGCGCCATCGTCACTATTCTCAAACCCAACCAGAAGATTGGGGTCCTGTTTTTTGGGCAGTTGATCCAGCAATTCTTGCAGTCCGACCGGACTTATTTTTGCTGCTCAACCACATGTTTTTGCAAGACTGGTCAGTGTTGCTTTTTTCAACAAGTTTTTCAACGCCATACAGCTAACCCTTCTACCGCCATATAAGGCGGTGTTACCATAAGTGTTTTATCCTTTTACCGCAGAAAGCCGAAATCGAATAAACCCGAATGCGAAAAAAATCAATATGACAAAAAGGGCAACTCCCAAATAAATATAGATAGTTTGCCCTATTGGAACGGCTCCCACATGGATCGTCAATTGGGGATTCTCCAATACTGTCATCTCCCACACATCAAATTGTACATCTCCAAAAGACTCAACACCGGCCCGTTTTAGATGAGGAGATTCAACTTCTAATTGAGCACTGGGTGTCAACATTCTCCCCTGTTGCAAAGAATAGGGATATTGTCTTTTCAGTTGATAGCTTCCAAAAGGGACAGAGAGATTGTATTTGAAAATCAGTGTAACCGGTCCTGGTGCAAATTGTTTCAAAATTTGGAGTTGTTGCCCCTCAAGCTTGTAATCATCTTTGCTGGAAGCGGATTCATGGATTTGACTGAATGCCATGTACGCTTCAGGCAAATCAAAAACCAAAGGTTTGTTTTGTGTATCAATGAAGTCGGAACTGGAATTGAAAATACGGAATACTTCTGTGATCTGAATCATCTCAATACCAGGTTCAATGAAAATGGCAACACTCTGGAGTTGTAAAGCGTCTGTTTGCTCAGAAATTCCTGGCACGACAACATTGACCTCAATCATTTTTTGATCTGGCTGGAGAAAAAAGAATTTCGAGCTAACCAAATTGCCCTGATAACGACTGCCGATCTGATAGGCCGCTTTACTCTCCAGGGATAATTCGTCAAATTTGAACAAACCGGCCTTGGTTGTGGTTCGTGCGACAGGTCCATCTGTTTGCAACCCTCCCTGGGCATTCAGTGTAAATTTTAGCATCACTATTGGGATGTCATCTTCCGCAATGATTTCTTTTTTCGAAGTCATCAGACTCCCTTTCACTACAACAGTATTTTGAGCAAAGAGCAATAAATTGCCAAAAATTCCAAAAAAGAAGCAGATCAGGAAAATAATTTGTTTATAATTCCAATACATAGACGAATCATACTAAGGGAACAATTTTGGTTCCCAGTCAATTTGAAAAATCAAATGGGAAAGGATTACATGAGGGAAGTACTGCTCTGATGATGAGGAGGGGTATGCTCGTGAGGCACTGGCTCCGTATTATGCTCGTGAACACCACAGGCTTCGCACCCTTTGCTCCACTCTGCCGTACCATCCTGAAAGGATTCTTTTTTCCAGATGGGAACCGTATGTTTGACGGTGTCAATGATATAGCGACTGGCAGCATAGGCTTCACTACGGTGAGAGGTGGCTACTGCAATCGCAATGGAGCAGTCAGTGATGTCCATTTTTCCAAAACGGTGAATGACTTCTACAAAGTGGAGTTCCCAACGTTGCCTGGCCTCGTCCACGATGTCATCTATTTGTTTCAGGGCCATCTTCTCATGAGCTTCATATTCCAGAGCAATTACCTCTCTCCCATCACTATGGTTGCGTACATCTCCACAAAACAGAAGCATTGCTCCTGCCTGGGGATGGTGGGCGCGGTGTCGTAAATCTTCCAAATCAATTGGGTTCCGTGTAACAGAGTTCATATGTCCTTCTTTATGAGGGATACCATCAAAATACTGTTCAATTAAATGATTATACTCGTATGATTTGACAAAAAAATCCAGTTTATTGACGGTTCACTTCTTTTTATCCCCGTTCAGCCTCCAGGCTTTGCACCAGGTTGGCGTATAATCCCTGTTTTCCCATTAGTTCTTGATGGGAGCCTCTCTCCACAATTTGCCCTTCCTGCATCACAAGAATTAAGTCGGAGTGTTGAATGGTGCTCAAACGATGAGCAATGGCAATAACGGTTTTTTCCTGAAAGACTTTTTCTGTTGCTTTTTGAATAAAATTTTCGGTAACAGAATCCACAGAACTGGTCGCTTCATCAAGGATAATCATCTCATTGTTTCCTGCAATAGCCCTTGCAAAAGAAACCAGTTGTGCCTGGCCTGCAGAAAGATTTTTTCCATTATCGAGAATGGAGAATTCATAATCTTGTGGCAGTTGCTCAATGAACGAGTGAGCATACACATGCTGGGCTGCTTTCTTCACCTGTTCTTTGCCAAGTCCGGGACGGTTCAAACCAATATTAAAAGCGATGCTTTCATTGAAAAGATAGACGTCCTGTTGCATCATCGCGACCAGCTTATCCAGTTGATTTCTGGGAATGTCAGAAAGCTCAACACCATTGATGGTGATCGATCCCTGGTAATTGGTATAATTCTTTGTCAATATTCTAACAATAGTGGATTTACCAGATCCGGTGGTACCGACTAAAGCCAGTCGATCTCCTTTTTTAAGCTGAAATGTAATCCCTTTGAGAATGTCTGGGCCATCATTGCTGTAGCGAAAATACACATCTTTGAAGCGCAATTCCTGGAATTCCTGTAGTGTTTCCAAATGAGCAGAATCAGTGGATTTTGTAGTTTCTTCAGGTGTTTCCTGAAATAAACGATTGATGTGCTCCAAGGCTGCAAGTGCCCGTTGGATTGCCGAAATTTGCTGAGTGAACTGGCGAATGGGGATGAAAATACGATTCAGAGTATTGATGAATCCAATCAACACCCCAATGGTGATGGAACCTGCCAGAATTTGTTTGGCACCATACCAGATCATCAATCCCAGGCTAATCGAAGTGATGCCTTCGATGATGGCAAATAAGGCAGCATCATAAAAATTACTATGGGTTTGTGCTTTTAAAAATTTTTTAGTTTTTCCTTCATAGTGACGAACGACTTTTGTTTCAGCAGCATACAATTGCACGGTTTTGACACCATTCAGGCATTCCTGCAAAAAGCCAGTAGAGTCTGCTAGGGCTTCCCGTGTTTGGTTATAGTAATAACGCAGTTTGTTGCGTAAAAAATTACTGATTACATAAATAACAGGCAGGAGCAGCAAAATGACCAGGGTCATTTGCCAACTGATATAAAACAGGAAAATGAAGAGAGCAATCGTTTTGATGATATCTGTCAAAATCGAAAGTACCCCCACAGCCAGGGATTCTCCGAGTGCTTCCATATCACTGGTCAGCCGTGTCAGAATCACTCCTACTGGATTGTGGTCGTAAAAGGTGCGAGGCAGTTGCAACACATGGGCAAAGAGCGCTTTGCGCATGTCAGAGATGGCAAACAGCCCGGCTTTCTGCAAAGCATAGGTATAGATGGCATCTCCTATGTAGCCGATGACCACTGTTGCTGCTAACAGCGAGACCATCTGATACAATCCTTCCAAATTGCCAACGACCACATAATCATCTATAATGCGGATGATCAGCCAGGGTTGCATCAAGGTAGCTCCTACGGAAAAAGGAATGGCGATGACACTCAGCAAAACCCACTTCCAATAGGGACGTAAATATCGAAAAAATATGCCCAGCAACATCCAGTCTTTTGAATGCTCTGTTGGAGATGAACCCATTTCTTTTGAGTGCTCAGCACCCTTTGATTTTTCTGGTAATACCGGGATAGGAACTGTTTTTTCTTGTGTGGATTGATCGGTCATTGTGCTGTGATTAGTTTGCCATTTCATTTTGTAGCATCCAGGTTTCCTGGTAGTAACCAGGACGTTCTAACAATTCTGCATGAGTCCCCTGGTCTACTATTTTGCCATCTTCCAGAATCAGAATCCAATCGGCTTTTTCCATGGACTTGGCACGATGGGAAACAATCAGCAAGCTTTGGGCATGTTGTTTGCGAAGAATTTGCTTCAATAAAAAGCTTTCGGTCTCTGCATCTACGGCAGAAAGCACATTGTCCAGAATCAATAAATCACATGGGGTGAGCATGGCTCTTGCTAGGCTGATTCTTTGTTTCTGTCCTCCTGAGAGCATGATGCCTTTTTCTCCAACCATTGTTTTTTCTTGCAGAGGAAAGCGTTGTACTTCCTCGTCCAAAGCACATTCATAGAGCAATTGCTCCAGATCGATGACACCTGCTTCGTCTTCCTGTTTCCCAAAGCTAATGTTGTTGGTAACTGTATCAGAAAAAAGGAATGGGTCCTGGGTGACGGTGCGGATTGATCGGCGCAGGTCAGAATTGCTCAAACTGTTGATATCCCGGCCTCCTATCCAGATTTGCTGGTCCTCAACAGCCAAATAACGATTCAAACAATTGACCAGGGTTGTCTTACCAGAACCAATTCTCCCCAGAATTCCAATGGTCTGGCCGGGCAGAATTCGAAACTGAATATTCTCTAGAGTGGCCTGCTCCTGTCCGGAATAATGGTAATGCAGGTTACGCACTTCCAGCCCTGTCGCAAAAAGATCCTTGGACTCTTTAGCAGGCAACGAGGGGATTTTGTTAAACGAGTTTTCTTCTTTCATGATGGTCTGCACACTTTCCAATCCCACCATCCCCTGCTGAAACATGGTGGTCACCCGACCCAATCCCAGAACCCAAAGATCCTTTCTTCCGGGATGCCGAAATCTATGGCTTTGGACTTATTGGTTGAGACAGCCAGAAA
>JANQHV010000353.1 GCA_028282505.1 SAR324 cluster bacterium
CATCTCAGAGACCCTTCGACTACGCTCAGGGTGACATAGCATTCAATGTGCCAAACAAAACCAAAATCTCATTTATATAATACCAATTTGTATTTAAAACAGTGACTTTTGCTCTCTATGGATAAAAATAATAGCAATGTCATTCCGGCCTGCGAGCCGGAATCCAGGACCCATTTTAATGGATGCCGGATCAAGAAACGGTATGACAAATCTCAACATTTTAAACGCAATTTTGTATAAATTTTTCCTTCAGAGGAAAAAGTGCTCGTGCAAAAATTATTCACGTAACGTCAGCGAAATAATTCCGACATTTTTTAAGACGATCCATATATCCCTTTTGAGATTGGTTGATCAAAACATATCAGTCACCAATCTCCTTGGAAGGCAACACCAGAGTGGTGATTCGCTATCCATTTTAGGTTGTTTGAAGCAAACGTTTCCAAGTTTTGCTTTTAAAATTCAATTCATTCAATCAAAGGAGGGATTTATGTTTGATTTCCTGAAAAACTCATTCAAATTTAAAAAATCTCAAGAACCTCTTATATCTGTTGGAAAGGAGGGCACCTTTTCAAACAAGCGTCAGGTTTCTATCGGATTGACGCCAGAACAGCAAGATCTGGTCATCAAATGTTTCTGCATTGGCTGTAGATTGGCCATCTCAATGGTTTCTCTGACTGGAGGTATGGGAACCCATCCAGATTTGTTGAACGTAGACGTAGAAATACTGGTTTTTCGTGAATTTGCCAAACATTTAGTTTCGATGAGTATGGCTTTGGGTGCATACTGGAAAAAGGTAAGACGGACTGGTAAGTAAACTGTCAGTCTTTAATTTTTGGGTTTTCCTCATTAGTGAGAAGTAGAGTGGAATAAGGAGCTTGCGACGTTTCCACCGGGTGCCATTGTTGACGGATGGTCTCCCCGTAGAAACGTTTCGCTTATTCCTCCCTAATCAATCCATGAATCAAACGAGCAGGGGCGTTTTCCAGACTTCTTTTTCTTCAGGATTTGGATAAAGTCTTGCTTCCAAAAGCTCAAACAGTTCTTCGGCACTGCCGCTCACAAGAGCAGCATACTGTATTTCAATAGTCTGACACCATTTCCAAAAACTGGGATCAGCATCAAAATGCACTGAAAGCGACTCCCTAGTTTCTTGCCATGCTTCCCGCATATCCTGATAGCTGTCCTGCCAATATCCTTGTTCTTCCTCAATATAATCAATCTGTTCTTGCCTCCCTTTATCTTCAGGAAACGCCACAAATAGAGTTTCCATTGTCAACTGAGTCCAAAGCAAACTCAAAGGTTCCATCCAGTTGGCAGGAATCTTCTCAATGTTTTCGATGATTGTTTTTAAAAGAAACCCTGGTGAATCGAATGGATCTTTTACTTCTGGAGCATAAATTTGTTGGAGAAAGTACTGCCGAACCTTTTCGATCACACGGCCCCGTATGGATGGAGAAAACGTGAGTTCCTGCAATTCCCCCTCGCTGATCAATAATTCCCACCAGGCCATTTCCTCTTCTTCCAGGATGGCCCGATAGCCGTTATAATCATATTGATCCATTGGGTGAAGCCGTTGCATGCATTGAGACAGGTCTTCTTCCTCATAGAACAGGTTAAACATCAAAAAATGGGAAAGCTGCAAATGCGACGCTGGAATGTTCTCGTATAATTGCAACAAAAAAATCAGAGTGGATTGGTCAGGCAAATGGAGTTGACAAAGCGAAAACAAACTTAAAGAAAAACGGCTACAGAGCAATTGGAGATCCCTTAAGGAAAGCTGCTGGAAGAATTGCAAGAGAACAGCTTTTGGAAAATTCTTGGGGAATTGTTGAGCCACCAGAAGAAGCAATTGTATTTCCAGGGGATGCCACGCTTTTTTCAAAACAGTTTTTTTCATCCATGTTTCCAGAGTTGCTTGTGACAAAGATTCACAACGCAAGTAATCAATCAAATACTGAAGTGTTTCCTCCAATTCGGGATGCTCAGGAAAATTTATTAGAACATCTGTCCTTTTTACAGAATGGATAAATTGTTGCCATACTATCAAATGAAGAGGAGCAAAAAAAATGGCTTTAGTGCAAGCTTCTAAAGCTTCAGAATAGCATTCCAGGCTATTAAGCGCATTTCCTTTGCCATTCCAGGCGTAAGCATCATTTGGATCGAGATAGATAGCTTTTTCACAAGCTTCCAGGGCGTCAGAATAGCGTTGCAAAGCATTAAGCGTATTCCCTAAGCCATTCCAGGCATAAGCATATTTTGGATCGAGATGGATCGCTTTTTCAAAAGCTTCTAGAGCATCTGAATAGCGTCCTAAGCGGTAAAGCACAATTCCCTTTCCATTCCAGATACCAGCCAAATTTGGATTGAGATTGATTGCTTTTTCAACAGCTTCCAGCGCTTCAAAATACTGTCCTAAGCGGTAAAGCGAATTTCCTTTTCCATTCCAGGCATAAGCCAAATTTGGATCGAGATGAAGAGCTTGCTCAAAAGCTTCTAGAGCGTCCAAATAGCGTCCCAGTTCATTAAGAGCATTTCCTTTTCCATTCCAGGCATGAGCCAAATTTGGATCGAGATGAAGAATTTGCTCAAAACAATGTAAAGCTTCTGGAAATTGCCCTTGCTGATAATACTGCAATCCTTGCTGGTACCACTGTTCTGCACTAGACATAATCACTTTTGGATTAAGGTTCAGAAATAGTTTTTAAGGGAAAGAGATAAAGCTGGTTGTTGGGTTCCTCCAGAATGAAGAGAAAGAAAGGTTCCAGGTTTTCTCCCAGGTAAAAATGAATAGTTTTATTGCGAAAGAAGGGTTCGTGCTTACTCACAATATTTCCCTGTTGGAAAACCCACAAAACATGAGGTTTCAGCCCGGAAAGGGGTCGCAGATAATAATGGTATTTTGACTGGTAAAAAAAACGAGAAAGGGTGCCAATGCCCTGGACATAGTAATTTTGGTCCCGTTGGTTTTGCTCCAAAATCCATTCGTGCTCTTTATGTGGAATTTTAGTGCCACGACGAGGTTTTTCTTTGGAAGCAGCGGCTTTGAGTTGCGGAACTAGTTGAGTTGCTTCCTGCTTCTTCGAAGGATCGAAGAGAAGAGCAAATTCTCCATAGCGAAGATGGATCTCTCCAGACAAGCGATACTGCCGAAAATTGCTCTCCTGCTTGAGAGAAGCAGAGTTTTCTACTTGCCAGGCAGAACCGGCAGGAATGAACAGTGTGTATTGAGATGCTAGCGAATACTCTTCACGCAAACGTGTCTCCAGGGCTTGACAAAAGGAACAGGAGACGAGGTGTTGCTTTTCGTTTTCAGAGAGCACTCTCAGCCCACGGATATTATCATGGAGTTTGAGGGTGGAAAGGCAGTGCCCGGTCGGATTGGGCTTTTGCTGGAGTCCTTTTTCGATGGTATATAATTGTTTCCAATTTTCTGGAAATTCGTTGTCGTTGTTTTCCATTATTACTCCATAAGAGAAGTCTTTGATTAAATCCATTCAATGTAGGGAAACTTCGTTTGAAGACATCGCTGTACCCGGTTTCGCAAATCTTTCCTCCAGTCGCTGATCGTGTTGTGAGGAGCTTGCACTTTAGCGGCAATTTCTACATTTTTTTTACCATCAAGCATCATTTCCAAAGCAATTCGCTTATTTTCATGCAACTGACCGCTAATATACTCTTTGCAGTGCAGTAAACAAGTGACTCGAATGTAAAAAAAATAGAATTCAATGACCTGGTCAGGCACTTCAAATAAATGGTTGTGCAGGTCTGATGGTGCAACATTATCCAATTCTTCAATTTTGTTGATGACCTTCGCTTGTAAAGCGTCAGGTAGTTGTTGATAAGTTAAAAATACATCCATGCGCTCTTCGGGATCTCTGAAATCCATATTGATGAAGGGGCTTTGGACATCGGCATCGGTTTTATATGGTGTTTCAGAAAAGTTTTCTGTAGAGTTCCCCCTTTTTTTCAAAGGGGGCCAGGGGGATTTTGAAGAAGAGTTTTCTGGAACACTATAGTAGTTTGCAGAATAATTTTGGTTGCTAACAGAAGTATGGGATGCGATTAGTTTGAAAAATTGATCAGCGAGAGATTGGCCAATTTCCTTTTTAAGTGAAGCTTTGAAATCGGTATCTTTTTTGATAGGCTCGCCTCTTTTAAGCGCTTTTGCCTCAAGGGCTTTGAAGGCATGGTGCAGCGTTTCTTTATCATGGGTGCTCATCCCACTGATTTGATCAATGGCACCAGGAAGATCATCTCTCAACATGCCCAACGGAAAATGTTTGAAAAAACGATTGTAACGCTTGCGACCAATGGCAGTTCGCAACATGTTCCTGAATTCTTTTTCGGTAGCATACTCCCTTTCTGCATGGTCTAAAAGGGCCTGACGGAAGATTTTTTCGTCTTCGTCTGTGATTTCAGCAATATGCTTGTAGGGAGCAGCAATGGTGTTCTGGGCAATGCCCAGGAGTACAAATTGGAGAAACTTTCCGACAAGGGGAGCTCCGATTTCTTTGCTGAGAGCATCTTTCAGGCTTTTTTCTGATTCATATGTTCTATTTTGAAGGCGTGACAGAGCTTGCAGGAGCGTTTCTCTGGTGTCTTTTGAAATTTTGTTGTTTTTGAGTGTCTGTTGGATTTCCTGCAAACTGTTGGCAGTTAAATGATTGGAGACAATGCCTTTCTCCCTTAACCATTCATTAATCTCATAAGTTGCTTGATTTGAGAGCCAGGTGGTAACTTTTGTTTCGTGTTTTTCTTCATAACTGTCAACCGTCTTTTTAATGATTGTTGCAGCGAGTGCATAACGATTATGCTCTTCGATTTCTAAATGAATGATCTGATGGAGAGCCAACTTAAATAATCCATCATGAAGCTTCTGGTAGGTCTCCTCTCTTTGTTCACAATTTCTTTCTAATTCATCACTTTCCTCCGAAGCAAGAGTGGTTCTTTCCTTTTTTTTGAAAAGAATCTCTAATCGTTCCTCCAGATTCTGATATTGTTTGATCCATGATTTGAGTTCATCATCTGTCAACGACATTTTTTATTTGCCATGAATAGATTAAGAACCTGTTAGAGAATTCGTTTTTTTACGATTTGTCATTCTGAGCATAGCGAAGAATCTATCATATATCCGCCATTTAGAGATCCTTCGCTTCAC
>JANQHV010000369.1 GCA_028282505.1 SAR324 cluster bacterium
AATTCTACTTTACTTGACGTCATGTAATATAATCAAACAATTATAATACATGGACCCATACGCTTCATTTAAATTACTCCGATTCCTTTGTCTAAGACCTGTATAATTCCATTTTGCATCTGGAATATACAAAGGGGCCTATTGTATATCAGAATAAAAATTTGTCAATCAAATTTCTCATTTATTTTATTCAGAAACGCTGCGCACGGCATCAATAAAGCGTTCGACACGTTCCAAATCTTTCACACCAGCCATTCTTTCCACACCACTGCAAACATCTACTCCAAATGGGTGAACCGCAGTAATCGCATCTTGCACATTGTCAGGAGTCAATCCCCCTGCTAATATAAGCTGTCCTAAGTTACTGGCCTGTAAGGCCATTTCCCAATTGAAAGGATCTCCTGTCCCTCCGTATAGGTGAGGGTGATAAGAATCTAGCAAGAAATATGTACCTGGATATTCCTGAATGACTTGCGGTCGGAACGTAGAGGAAACACGAAATGCTTTGAAGCATGCACATTTGAGGGTATTCATGTACTCTACAGATTCATCTCCATGCAATTGAGCATAGTCCATTCCAGTGTATTTCATGATATGTACCAGAGAATCTATTGGTTCATTCACAAACACACCAACTGTCTTTATTTCAGGAGGAACAGGAGACAACAATTGGAGAATTTTTTCTGGTGTAACATAACGTTTAGATTGCGAATAACAGTTGAATCCAAGCCAGTCTGCCCCTAAATCTATACACGCTGTTACCTGCTCAATAGTTGTTAATCCACAAATTTTAATAGTTGTCTTCGACATAACAAGACTGCTTTCATTTTCAATAGGAAAGTATTATAAAAGAAAATCATTTAAAAAGAATTGTCTAAGCTAGCCAATTTTTGGTAAATTCTAAAAACATTTATTCGAATTCTTACACCATTCAAGGGTGTGCTTAGACAGAGTGGATATTTTGAACTTCTGAAAGATTGAACTATTTTCTCGAAACAGACAAATTATGCCAAGTGCAGCCAAAAAGCCATCATCCAACAGGTCTATCACCAACCTGATCAAAACCAATACTATCAAAGATCCGGACCAATATATTCAAGATCGTATTCACGAAGTGGAGCAATGGAAAGAATACTGGAAAAGCAAACAAGAGGAATATTTTGAACAAGACTTTGACACCAATGCCCCCTCTGTTATTGAAGTCAGTGAAATTCGTCGATTCCTCAATCAGTTTCTACGAAAAAAATTAGATATCATTAAAAAAGGCAATGCGGACAGCAAACAACAAATACTAAGATTGATGCTTCCATTTAACACAGATGCAGGAATCGCTGATTTTCTCCTGCACTTTTTTCAGTTAGAAAAAACAGATGGAGAATTAAATTACATTAAGCGGGATCCGTTTGAAAAGGAAGTCCATATCCTTTATGACATCTATAAAATCAAGAAGACAATAGAATGTATTGATGTGATGCGAAAAACAGTAGGGAATCCAGAAAAACAGTTCCCCTCTCGTTTCCCAGAACAAGAAAAAAAAGTAATTCTAGAACAACTTCGCGAAGTGATGAAGGTTTTGTTCAAATTCACAATCATGCCCAATAGGCAAAAGGAATTATATCAAACAATCAGTATGGACTTAATATCTCCAGAGAGTATTCTGCAGCGAAGGGAAAAAAACTTTTTTTATTGTTATCCCCATGTCATTGAAAAATATGATTACCGCAATTTATTTTTCTTGATCTATTTCCGAGAAGGTTTATCTGCTAAAATAGGTAAAGAACCCAAAAAATTTGAATACAATTACACAAATTTTGAGACCCTGAAGCAGGAATTTTTATCTGACTGGCTGGAAAAACGCCTGAGGAATAATCCAGAAAAACAAAAAATTTATGAAACTTATGAGATAGACAATCGTACAATCGCTTCGTGGCTGGAAGAAGATCCCTCCCGGGAAATTCCTTTACTGAAAAAATTACCTCTCCATAAATTCAACAATCTGATTGCACAAGTGGATGAGAAAGTAGATGATGAATTAAAAGCTGAAATCTCTCCGATGAGCGAAAAACATGGAGATTTGAGTCAGTTCAAGAATGAAACTAAAAAAGCTGTGAAAATGGCAAAATCACCATTAAATAAGCTCAAATCATTTCTTGGATTTGGTAAAAAAGAGGAAGAATTACCCGAGGAAGAAGCTCCAGTAGAAGCAGTTTCAGAGCCAGAAACCGCCCCAGAACCAGAACCTGAGTGGAAGATCACTTCTCTCAATGCCAAGCAGGCCCCCTATTATTATCTATGCCAATCAGCATCCAAATACAAAGCTAAATTAGCTTTGGTACGTACTAAAATGGGGGGGGAATTTCAGAACCTCAACAAGTTGGTGAATAAATTAATGAATGCTTTTGGTGAGTCTGGGGTAGTACGTCGCCGCACTCCCAAACATGATTGGACCGTGCCATATCTGATGAAATATGTGGTAGGTGATACCACAACGGACTATCTGTTCATTCTTGGAGGAGAAGCAAAAGTAAAAGCCAAAGGTATGGGTTATAGTTCAGGTGATGAATATACTTATACGCCATATGTTGTATTTGCTACAGCAGAACCTGACGCACAATATGGTACGATTGAAGGAGAGCGTCCTGTTTATTCAAGAACTTTTCATGAGTACAGTATTGCAAATGAAGCCACCAGAAAGAAAGTCGTCGAATTCATGCAACTGATTCAAGAAAAAGAATTTCCAACCACTTAGCTTTGCCCTGACTCTCTTTTATAAATCACACCAATGCCATCAAAAAATGGATTTGACTTAAAAAATAACCAATTGACACTTTATTTGCATGTACATCCTCGTGCATCCAAATCGGGATGGGGAAATTTATACAATAACCAAATCAAACTCCGTCTTACTGCGCCTCCTATTGACGATAAGGCAAATAAAGAATGCATTGACTTTTTAGCCAAAGCATTAAAAGTAGCAAAATCAAATATTTCCATTCTTTATGGCAAGAACAACCGAAATAAAATCATTCAGGTGGACAATATTAATCCAGAACATTGGCAAACTGTATTTCAACAAATCCAGGCTCCCAAGTCCATTTAAATATCTCTTTATGGTTTTTCCAGCAATTTATTCAAACTTTGGCCATTGATGAAGTTTCTCAATTATCTGACAAGGCGTTTAGCAGAAACAATCTGGGCAGGATCATCAAAATTAATGAAAATGAAACAGTATAAAATTATTTTTTTTATTTTTGCAATGGTATGGCTGATCAATCCATTTAATTGGCTAATCACAAGTTTTGCATCTTCTCCTTCCGGAGGCTTACCAGAAAAAATGCAATTTCAACTAATCCAAAGCTTATTTAAAGACCAGCTCTATTTCTCTGCTCAAACAGAGGCAGCAACTTACCTCAAAGATTTTGCAAATGGTCAATTTCAAGAAGCGGTACTATTTTATAAGATACGCTCCAATGAAATGTTATCCGATAACATTGCAGGGGTAGCCAAGGACTATCACGATTATCGTTTACAATATCCCAATGGTCAATGGGCGGAAACGGCTATGTTTGCAGAGGGCTATTTGCATGTCCAACTGGCCCAGTACGAAAATGCAATTTCCATCTTGCAAGAATTTCAAAAAACATTTCCACAAAGCCAATACCAGATCAATACTCATTACTGGATTGGAAAAGCATTTTTTTCTCTGGCAGAAATCGCCAGAGAAACACAAAATTTAGAATCTTCGACCTCTTTATATCAGCAAGCAATTGAATCTTTCTTACAAATTAAAGACCCTGGTCAATTGTCTAACAGCCAACACCTCGATTATTCCTATTTTTTAGGCTGGGCTTATCATTTTCAACAACAAACTGAAAAGGCAAAAAAATGGTTTTTGGAATACACACATCAAGCAAAGGATGAAAAACGCCTGGCAACTGTATACTATCAACTAGGGCAAAGTGAATGGATAGAAAAAAATTATACAGAGGCAGCAGAGTTTTTCAAGAAAGCTGCGGAGTACACAAGTTCTCCTCTCTCCAAACCAGCAATTTTTTCGATGGCAGAAATGCATTACCTTCTCTTACCAGAGAAATCAACCACCGAACAGCTACCACAAATTGAAAAGATTAGTGACCTTTATCAGTCTTATTTAGATACCCAGGATGCACAATATGAATCTGCTGCTTATTATCGTCTGGGTGAACTTCATGTCAAAGCCAACAAACCCAGGGAAGCTATTGCCTTCTATCAATATTATCTCATCAGCGAAGAGAACACCCATGCTGATAATATACACTACGAATTAGGAAGGCTTTTTCATCAGACTGGAAACTTACAACAGGCGATCACTCATCTTGAACTTGCCCGGACCAATAAGATTTTTCAAAATGATGGAGAATTGATTCAACTTTTAGCAGAGCTTTTTGAAAAAACCAATCAGCGTCAAAAACAACACGCACTACTGGCAGAAGCAAAGAATAACACCACTTTCAGTGAAAAAGAGCGCCGTTCTTTTCAAATACAAGCCACCTCTTTGGCTCTGGAGGATAACCGATGTCAGCAGGTTCTCAAAGATCTTGAGCAGCTTCCACCTTCGGCAAACGAAGAGGAAAAACATTATTTACTCTATGCACGAGGTAAATGTTTCATCCAAGAAAAAAAGTGGGATCGTGCAGAAGCAGATCTATTGCTGATCAAAAATAATCAGAAATATGAAAAATCTGCATTTGATTTACTAATTGCTATCTATCAAAAAAGCCAACAATGGAAAAAATTGACGCAGTTGATTGAAAAGCATCTAAAACAAAAAAATCTGAAAATCCGCAGTGAACATTTTCAGATGCTGGTTAATGCCTATCATGAATTAGAAAACTGGCAACAAGTCGTTTCAGCCTATACTCGTTGGGAACTAGCCTTTAAAGACGATGTGAACCAGCCAAAATTATTGATTAACTGGGCACAGGTGGAAGAAAAACTAAAGCATACTCAAAATAGTAAAAATCTTTATGAAAAAGCGTTATCAGTTCTCCCAGCATCCAGTCTCGATCTGCGAATACAGGTCGTCTCTCATTTAGCTGATTTATTCCTGCAAAATGAAGATTATCAAAATCACGTACGAATTCTTGAAGAACATTTAATGCCATACTTAAAAGATACGAAAATCAGGCAGAAGTATGCGCTTGCACTGGGAAAAATGTATTATGAGCCGCTGAAACAATACAAAAATGCCAAAAAATGGCTTCGTGAGGCAGACCAAGGCAAAGTCAGTGATTTGGATATTGACGCTGGCATGACCTTGAGCGCAATTGAGGAAGCAGAAGGAAAGGTGGATCAAGCTATTAAAACATTGGATCATCTTTCCAGACGTCCCCTACACCGTACCAAGTGGAATATCCCCCTGCATTATCAATTAGCAACATTGCATGAACAAAAAAAACAGTGGTCAAAAGCTTTAGCTAAATACAGAGTTATTGTACGTCATTCCCCAATTACTGGAAAATCTGAACAAGATATCCAAAAAGCTGCTCAAGAACGCATTCATGAAATAGATCGTTTTTTAGCTAAACAAAAACTGGATCAGTTGATCCAAAAAAAGCTCTGGAAAGAAGTTTCTCAATTAATTAAAAAAGGGTTACAAGCCAAATATTTTTCACCTAGCAATAGCATTTATGAAACCTTAGTTTTTGCCGAAAACGAGCAAAAAGATTGGAAAGGAGTGTTGAATGCTTATAAACAGTGGAAAAAGTTTGATCCTAAAAAAGTCACAACCCTTGAAGCACTGCTGACTCAAGGACAAGCAGCTGATCAGCTAGCTTTACATAAGCAAACCAAGCAATTTTACAGTAAAGCATTAAACATTACTCCTACGAAAAGCTTACAAACTCGTATTTTTCTTACAAAGCGTTTAGCGACCATCTATGAAGAGGAGAAAAATTATAAAAAAGTAGTAGAAGTTTATGAGAAAACGTACCCTTTTTTGAAAAGCAAACAGGATCAAATAAATTTTGCTTTCACCATTGCAACCTTTTATCTAAACCATCTTAAACAAGAAAAACAAGCTCGAACGTGGTTTAAAAAGGCCGATAAAGGAGGAATTAGTGAGGAAGAGTTAAGCGCGACATGGCAACTGGCAGAATTAGATAAAACTAAGGACACGGCGAAGGCGACAAAATTATTAGCACAGTTGGCCTCACGCCCTATCTCCAAAAAACCACAGTGGTATATTCTTATCAATTACCAACTGGGGATCTTATATCACACACAAGAGAAATGGAAAAAGGCAAAAATTTATTACGACCGTGTCGTCAAGGCCCCAAAAGTCAAGAAATATCAAGAACACCAACAATATGCAAAGGAACAATCTCAAAAAATTACAGAGTATCTCCAAAGCCTAAAAACAACTCAATGAATCAATCTTTAATACAAGTCTTCACAATGAAGTACACAAATTCTTAATCTTATTCTTGGACTGGGTGTCCCGACAGCCGTCCGCGACTGGACGTCCCCCTCTAATCTTAATCCCTCAATTTCTAAGGATTTAAGATTAGGATTAAGAGTAAGACTGTCACGACAAGAAAGACATGATCAATATTTTCGGCCAGTTTATTTTTGCAAACACAGGATTTACCATTTGTGTCATTCCGTCGGTATGCCGAAGCAGCTTGACACGGAATCCAGAGTGGTACGCACGTTTTCTGGATAGCGGCCGGGCTGGCGCACCAGGCAAGTCCGGTATGACACGCAGGTGGTCAACATTATGATCAAACCTGACAAGAATTTGAATACTTATTTCTGATTAGCTGTATTTAGATATGAAATAGCTGGAAAGAGCATGAAATATCGAATCTTGAGTACCATTCTGATTTTTTGGGGAGGATGGTTCATTTCTCTCTCGGCACTTGCACTACCCCAAAACAATGAATTTCAACAGGCGAATAACAAGTACCATCAGCTGATTGCTAAAAATAATAAAACCAGGGTTCCTAAAGAACAATGGTTGCAGTTGATCCATAAATTCGAGAATCTCCTCCGCAACCCTCCATCTCCATCAAATCCGCCTTATGCATTATTTCGTATGGGGCAACTCTACCGCAAATTGTTTCATACAACCAATCAACCCGTTCACATCAACCGCAGCCTACGAGCATTTCGTCATTTAATCAGAACTTATCCGCAAACCACACTCAAAGATGATAGTCAACTGATCATTGGAGAAATTTTTGAAGAAGAAAAAAATGATCCTGCAACAGCTCTGTTGGAATATAAAAAGGTTTTGGACATGTATGATGGTGATCAGAAAGCTCGAGCCTCACGTAAAATACAGCAGTTGCAAAAACAAAACATACAACCTGCCATCCCCGTTTCATCTCGTTTTGATCCTAAGTTCCCCGATCCTACTAGGAAAAACCAAGGAGGGATATCACTTGACCAATCGAGAACCCTCCCAAAAGCAGAAATTTTATCTGCTCATTATTGGGCTACTCCAAATTGGACCAAGATTGTCATCACTTCCTCCCGGCCCATTCCTTATCTTTATCATCAATTTTCAAAACCTCATCCTAAAACGACTCAACAAATTTCTCAATTCCGTATAGATTTGCTGGACAGTCAATTACACAAAACGACTATCTCCCCTTTACTGAACGAAAAGGGTAGTTTCATTCACGATATCGCGTTGCAACAACTGAATCCTAGAATTACGAGATTAAACTTTTTGGTAGGAGCCCCTGTTTCCCTGACGATATATGACTATGAACTCTCCGGGCAAAACATCATCACATTGGAACTATTTGCCCAAAAATCTCCGCTAACCCCAAACACGCCTCTCCTTGCAGGCATGCAAATGCGAAAAGTGTCCCCCCCTAACTTTTCAAAGTCAAAGTCCACCACCAAACGTATTATCATTGATCCTGGTCATGGTGGACATGATCCTGGTGCCAGTGGCTTTGGGATTCATGAAAAAGATATTGTCCTTGCCATCAGCCAAGAATTAAAAAAATTACTTGAAGAACAGACATCATTAGCAGTATTCTTAACTCGGGATAAAGATCAATTCGTTTCTTTAGAAACACGATCTGCTTTAGCAAAACAGTACCAAGGCGATTTATTTGTATCATTACATACAAATGCTCATCCTCAAGAAAATGTCAAAGGAATCGAATCCTACTATTTAGATGTCACTAATAATCAGGCTTCGATGCGTCTGGCCATGCGAGAAAATAAAATGAGTAATCAGGGATTTCAGAATTTCAATATCATTTTACGAGATTTATTAAGTGCCTCTTACTCATCTCAATCGACCTTATTGGCACATTCTATTCACTCTCAACTCATTCAGAGCATTCGGACAGAATACACTACATCCCTCCGCGATTTAGGAGTGAAAGAAGCTCCATTTTTACTTCTCCTCGGAGTGGGTATGCCGGCTATCCTCATTGAAATATCATTCATTACCAATCGAGAAGAAAATGAAAGATTACGAGATAAAAAATATCACACCGTTGTTGCAGAAGGTATTTATAAAGGGATCTATGACTACCTGCTCCAAGAACAAAAGTAGGATGATAACTAAATATTACCCCATTTTTTATTGGTTCCTTATTGGATTCCTGGTTTTGGCAGGATGTGCCTCTCCAAACAATTCCAGTGAAGAAGACGAGCTTACCATCAATATCAATGGCAATCGTGTGACAAGTTCTGCTTCAGACCTCGTCTTACTCATTCCTGAAAATACGGAAATTTCAATAAATACAATTGCTGCTACTTATCAATTTGTGGACACTTTTTCTGGTTGCCAAGCCAATGAACCTATTGACTTGGTACTTGCACAAGCATGTTCTCTTTTTCAGCAATATTACCTATTCCCTGAACAATTACCAACCTCATTAGATGGTTTTCTCAACATCGAAACATATATCAATCATTTACAACAGGAAGATCCTTACAGCGTCTATCTTGCCCCTCAACAATATTCAGAAATCATCAGTAGCCTTGAAGGAGAATCTGCAAAAATTGGATTTGGATACGAGTTGTTAGGAGAAACTGTCACTTCGGAAACCCCTCTGCGTGTGACCAGGATTATTCCATTATCCAGAGCGTGGTTTGATGGTTTGCAAGTCAACGACCAGATTACGGCAATTGATGGAAATTCCCTAGAGGGGCTAGATCTGGAAACTATTTTAGACATGCTACCCAACACCGAGTCAGCACAAACAACATTAACGATCAACCGAGCTGGCGAAGAACTGATCATCCAAACAGCATCAGAAGAGCATATTGCCTTCCTTCTTGGTGATAACAAAGACATCGCCTACTTGCGAGCCACACAGTATACTTTTCAAACAGGCCAGCTAATTCAGGAGGATTTCGAATCATTGAAAGAGCAATCCAATACAACCATTGATAAAATAGTCCTCGATTTACGGAGTAATGGCGGGGGAAGTGTGTCTGCCGCACTAGAGCTAGTTGATTACTTGATCAATAATGATACTCCTGAACGAACAAACCCTATTTTGACGACAGATGGCACCATTTTGAAAAATCAAATAGATTATTTAGGAGATCATAGCGACTTCAATATAGAAAATTTTACAAAAGATAATTTTGTTGTACTGATTGATGGCAGTTCTGCATCAGCCACAGAAATTACCGTAGCAGCCCTGAGAGATTATGAAGTTGCCACTATCATTGGAACAAAGAGTTTTGGTAAGGGGATTAGTCAAAATGCAATAGATCTTGTGGATGGCTCAGGGATATTTGTACCTTCTCACCATTTGTTACCTCCTTCTGCAACAAGTTACCACTTGGTAGGGATTGAACCCAATTTCACCATTTCCACCTCTCCGGTATCTGTGATGAATGATCCTCAGTTAGATGCTGCGATGGGATTTTTAAACACAGGCACTATCACAGTATCCAGACAATCCTCATCCACACTTTTATTGACATCAGCATTCAGACATCCCGATCCCTGGCTACAACAATACCGGTACAAATTCCAATAAGTTCATTTGTTTGAATAAAGAAGAGGAGCTATTCATCTTGCGGAAAATAATGAAGAACGACCTGATTTCCTTTCTCGTTGTATTCCATTCTGTCAGAAGTGGCTTGAACCATTTTTAAACCACGCCCGTAGGCATTGTACATGTCCTCTTCTTCCCTCGTTTTACCAAATATTTTGGAACTATCGAACCCACTTCCTTCATCTTGAATACTTAGGACAATCTTCTCTCCAATGGTGTAGGACAAACGAACATAGACCTTTCTATCTCGATATTTAGGAGATTTTTCCCGTTTTTTTAATTCAGCATCCCACCGATCAAAATTTTTCTCTGCGCCTTTCAATTCAACGCTACTCATTTCTAAATTGCCATGTGCCACTGCATTGATCAATAATTCCGTCAAGCCTAGCTTGACACGAAATAAATCATTCTCTCCAGCACCACCAATTTCTAAAAAATATAAAATGTAGTTCACCGCTAAAGGAATATTGTCTGAATTATTATCTAGAACCAGTTTCAAGTCCGTTTCTTGTGTAAATTGACTGATTGTTTTGACAGCAAGCTTTTGGCGTTTGTGGCTTTCCTGAATATTAACCCACTTTTCAAGTTTCTTTACTTTTTGTCTGAGTTTTTTGGTATCAAAAGGTTTGAAAAGTATAAATACATTACTTTCCAAGACTTCTAAAAAAGAAGTTTGTTGATCGCCTAAGAGGAAAAGAATGGGGATGTGAGAAAATTTTTTACTCAACTCAAAATCCACTTCATAATCAAGAGACGTATCATCAATAATAATGAGTTGAAACGTAAAATGGATTTTCTTAGAAATCTTTTTTACCCCTTCTCTGAGTGATGGAACAATTTGAACAGCATAATTTTTGTTCTTAAAAGCTTTCTGATATCGAATGTCTGCATCCTTTGTGCGATCTATAACTAATAGTCTAAAAGACATAGTGCTTCTCTACCTTTATCCCAATCTTTCAGTAGGAGTTCTTTCAATGTTATGTCATAATGCCAAAATTAAAAATTTAAAACAATCCTTATTTTCTGCAACTACATTCCAGGACAGCCGCTCTTGTTCGCTGAATCTATAAGTCGTTCATCCATTCAGACGTCCTCCCATGAATATCACACAAAAAATCATAAAAAAAGCTTTGGAATTAGGATTTGATTTAGTCCATACTATTCCAGCAGCTCCAAGCCAAACCATCGAAGCTTACAAACAATGGTTATCGAAAGGATATGCTGGAAAAATGGAATATCTCAAAAACCACTTAGAAAAGAAGCACGATGTTCGTAGAATAATGCCAGAAACTCGTTCTTTGATTATGTTGGCTATCAATTATCACACCACGACAGTCTCTAGTCGTAAAAAAAGAGAACCATCCCTGGGAGTTATCAGCAATTATGCCTGGGGCGAAGACTACCACAAAATCGTTCGTCAAAAACTAGAAGCACTGCGTATATTTATTGAAAACAATGCTCCTCATCAAAAAAACAGCAGAGTGTATGTAGATACCGGCCCAATTCTGGAACGAGAGTATGCCAATCGTGGAGGATTAGGCTGGTTTGGTAAAAATTCAATGATCATTAACTGGAAAAAAGGATCATGGCTTTTTTTAGCCGAAATGCTAGTTGATGTCGAGTTAGAATACAATCCACTGCCATTGAGAGGAGATTGCGGAAGTTGTACACAATGCATCCAGGCATGTCCAACAAAGGCGATTGTCGCAGATGGAGTGATTGATTCCAGACGATGTATTTCCTATCTCACCATCGAACTAAAAGGAGCCATTCCCCCAGAATTACGTCCAGCCCTCGGAAATTTGATTTTTGGTTGTGACATCTGCCAAGATGTCTGTCCCTGGAATAGAAAAGCACCTGTTTCCGATGAAACCGGGTTTCAGCCAAAAAGTGAAAATATCATGCCAAGTTTGATTACTTTAATGTCACTTTCTCCCCAAGAATTCAACCAACGTTTTAAAAACAGCCCTATCAAACGCACAAAGCGTCAAGGTTTATTGCGCAATGTTGCCATCGCTCTTGGCAATTGGGGTAGTCCAGCAGCCATACCAGCCTTACAACAAGGGTTGATAGATGAACAACCCCTGATTAGACTGCACTCTGCCTAGGCACTGGGACAAATTGGTCATACAACTGCTTACAAAACATTAAGTGAGGCACAAAGACAAGAAAGTGACCCCGAAGTTCTGCAAGAAATCAAAAACGTTCTTCTAGCTCATGGCATTCCACAATCTTAAATACTGACTTAGTAGTATTGCTCCATTTGCGAGTACCCTCCTGTGGTATTGTTTAAAGTCAGTCACTAGATTCTCATTACCAAAATCACTGATTACTCGAAATGCAACTGCCAATATCTTGTACTCTTTGCACACCCTCATGATGACTGCACTTTCCCAATCACCACAAATAGCTTGATAATGAGCAAATAAATTTTGTTTGAGTTCTTCGCTTTCAATATTTTGATCTGCTGAAACAATAGGTCCTGTGATAATTCCGTCAACCTGCTTTGCAACAGATAAAACTTGATCAGCAACAGACAAGAGTGATGAGTCAGGAGGAGGTTGAGTATACTCTGCAGTAGCGGAGGCAACAACCACATCTCCAATATTCACATCAGGAGAAATAGCACCAGCAGTGCCAAAATTGACTATGAATGTTGGCATATGGTTCTCAACCAGCAACCGTGTCGCCTCACAAGCATTTTTCTTTCCAATCTTACTGACCACAATCACTATTTGATGACCCTCCCAATCCATTTGAATCCAGGAAAGCTGATCTTTCTCGTATATATCAGGATGCGGATGCCAGGATAATAGTGGTTTTGCTTCCGACCACATGGCACAAATGATACCAATCGTTGCCACAGAAATCCTCCAATAGAAATGGATGTTTTTTACAATTGCGCTTTTTTACAATATTCTCGAAACAAATTATTCAATTCCGCTAAAATTTGAGATTTCTGAATCGAGATTGCTTTGTCATATCCTTTTTCTAGTTCAAACATTTGGGAACTATATTCATGAGCCACCTGTAATTGAGGAAGTAGATGATGCTCCACAAAATCCAAATTTTTTTGTAATTTAGAAACAGGAATTGAAAAGACCGAACCCTTTTGCAGAATCATATACAAACCAGGGGCATGAATTTCTTCTTCTACAGGATCCAACAAATGCTGCACCTGCTCGATGGTAAACAATCTCTCATATTTTTTACAAAATTGCTGAAGAAATTCCTCCGTATCTGAAAAATTATCTTTTTTCTGAGTATAAAAAAGTTGAAGTTCTTGAATCATTGAACTTGTTTCCTCTATTGAACACCTCAGAGGCAAGCGGCACAGAAAAGGGAATAAAGGGTGAAAAGCATAAGCAGTGTCTAAGTATACTTCCAAGTAAGTTTTTAACTGACCTGGCGTATTGGAGACATAATCTGGGACAAAAATCTGTCTAAAAGAACACCCCCATTGAGGTGCTTCCTCTTGAACAACAGGGAGCAGTGTTTCTGGCACCACAATACGCCAAGGTTGATAAATTCTTTTTGGAAATTCAACTAATTCCCATTCGGTACCAAAATATTTGATATCAATTTGATGCTCTTCCCCTTCATCAGATTTCATTCGGATACCTTTTTCAAAGCGGGCCCTTTCCACAAATCCATTCAAGTACGAATTGATTTTGATACTACCACGCTCTAGAGAAAGACGCATCAAGCCTGGATCATCCAGCAATATCCCTCCAAACTTAAATGGAATGCCTGCATGGTAAGAACAGCAGAGTATTTCTAACAAAGACTGAATGAGATAACGATTATAGTATTGTTTCTCTTGCTCTGTAATTTCTTCTCCAATCTCTACAAGCTGTTCTTCTATTTTCCTGCAATTGTAAGATGTCACAAAAAAACGAAGTCCATCCCCATCCCCTCCACTTGGATTTGGAGTAACAAATTTTTCCCCATTTTTACGAAAATACTGCAAACAAGTTTCATTCATTCTGTAAATTGCTTGATCATACAGTTTTTGTTGCTTTGGTTTTTTAAAACTCTTTTTCAGTAATGTAGAATTTCTCAAATCCATTTCGATCAACATGCCATAACCTTGAGCTTCAAACTCCGCTTCATACTGCATCCAAATTCCCATCCGATTGACAATTTCCTGGTACGATAAAAAGGAATTGCCAGGAATTTCAAAAAATACTTCAACCTTCTGCCGCAAAATTTCCTGTACTTCTGGCTGTAAACCTGTTGCCAGTCTGACCAACTCTTCATAGGCATAGTCACGACAAACTTTTTCAGAATAGTATGTCACGTGTCTAACAAATTCAGAAAAAATATTTTGAAAATGCTCAACCATTAGTTGAGTCAATCGCACCAAATGGGCTTCAAAAATTAAGCGGACATAACTTTGTTGAAACGGAATATTCAGTGGAATTAACAACTGCATGGTATCTTCAACTGATAACAGTCTGGGTTGTGCGGTTTTTCCCATCTTTCCAATAACACTGACCAATTTTGAATGAAATTCTAAAATATGCTTCCTGCTACCAGGAAATAAGGCAATCGGTTCTCCATTCAGCCAACCAAATCCGTTAACCCTTTTAATAGGTGGCAGAAAATCTGTTTTAGTTTTGGAATCCGAAATCAAACGTGCTGTTAATTCATCAAACAATGTCTCCAAATTCTGTTCGTTACTTTCTTCCAACCATTGTCGATATTGTTCTAATTCAAATTCCTGTTTCTCTACCAGTACAGTTAAAATCTTACCAAATGATTCATTGATTGATTGAAGTAATTTGTTAATTAAAAAACATAACTCTTTTCCAAAAGGAGGGTGTGAAAAATTGAGGTTAATGAATGCCAGTACTTTTGCATCTTTCATGATAGGAAGGGACATGGCATATGCTCCTTTTTTTGATGTTCTTTCTGTCTTGAACTCAAAAATATCAATAGGATCTACTTTCAATTTTTTCATCCTTTGTGCTGTTACAGAAAAAGCATCTATCTCAATGATATGATCATAATTCAAATGCTCCATCTCTCTCCCAACTGTAAACAAGGAAAAACTCCCCTCATGAATAATTTGTAAGGAGCATGAGTAACAACGGATAAAACGATAAGAGGACAATACTCCAAATAACGTTTCAATCAATTCTGGAAAAGAAGCAGCTTCCCGGATCTGTTTTTGGATGCGTAAAATTCTATTTTCTCGTTGGTATAAAAAAAGGCTGAAGACCATGACAGCAAACAATGTGAATAAAAATAACCCTATGGGCCAAGCAAGTGCCTCAATGAATTGAGATTTATCTGCAATATCAGAAACCGAAGCAAAATAAATTGAAAAGCTTCCCTCTTGTTGGTCTGAGGTAACTATATAGAATAAAGATTTCTCAAAACCATGCCATTCGTACCGATTGAACCCGACATAATCGGAAATGTAAGAGAACAACAAATTTTCATCTTCAGCAACCAGATCAGCAACAATTTCCACATCCAGCAAAATACTTCTTTGTATCCGTGAGATGAGATCCTGACGCACATCAATGAATGTAAAATTCAATGCAACTCTGGCATCTGTAGAAAGAGAGGTATACTCTTCAAAAAAACTATTTTGTAGAGTAGCGCGAACATTATCCAAAAACAAAGACGCCTCTTGACGGACTTCTATCCCATTTTCTGGCCAAATCACAATTCGCTGTTCGAGAGCTTCTTTTAAATAAGATTTGCGCTGCTCTGTAGATGCGACAACATACTTGAGAAGAAACAGGCGGGCTTGAAGCTGTAGAGTAGGGGTATTGAACTGACGTGAGATCGTCAGTCCAATCCAAAGCAGCTCAAAGATCACTAATATCACAACTAAGCTAAATATCATGGAGCGCCTTCTCATGCGACTATGGTTCAAAATCTCTCTGGTTAAACCGTTGTCATCATTTTGAGACTTTGAAGGAGCACTCATCAAACCAGCCATATCATTCAAAACCATACCATTGGAAAATTGACATTGATTCAGCTATAATAATGCTTGAACAAAAAATCATTCTAAACAGTTACTGTATCGATTCAAAGGGCTTTTTCTTTTCAACGAGACCAATTTTTCGCCACGAACCATCCTTTTCCAAACAGGTTCTAACAGCTGATCGTCAAGATCAAAAGACCTCACTGATTGAAAATCCAATTGAATATGGATGTCATTCGACATAAAAGAGCTTCTGTTCAGAGGGTAACTATGAAGTTTACATAATCTTTTTACAATTTCTAGATATCTTTATTATTCTGTCCCCAATACTACCTATATTCTTACATATGGATATTTCTTCTCTATTACACAAAGTAGCTGAAAATATTACCAGGCACAATTTACTCCAAAATCATGATAGAATACTCATCTGCGTGAGTGGAGGCAGTGACTCTGTAGCACTATTGCATATTCTAATGGATCTCCAATCCACTTGGAATTATCAACTTCACCTCATCCATTTTGATCATGGTTTAAGGCCAGAATCTTTAAAAGAACGTCATTTTGTAGAAGACCTTGCCGAACAATATAATCTCCCTTGCTATACCTATGCCTCACACACATTGAAACAAGAACCAACAGGTATTCAGGAGAAATCCCGCCTTTGGCGGCTCAGAACTGCAGAAAAAGCGCTCAACCAAATTGAAGGACAATATATTGCAACCGCCCATCATGCTGATGATCAAATAGAGACATTTTTACTCAAGTGGTTACGAGGCTGTTATTTATCCAATTTAAAAGGGATGGACTGGAAAAACGGGGTATATATCCGTCCTTTGCTCAACTGCAATAAACTGGAATTACAAGAATACTTACATACAAAATCTCAAACATGGATGGAAGACACGTCGAATCGTTCCTCCAAATATTTAAGAAATCGAATTCGACTGGAGTTGGTGCCATTGATGAAAAACCTTGCTAGGGGGGAACTCTATTCTCGACTACACGACTTATCGGAACAAAGTACACAGCTCAACAGATGGATTGAGGATGTAAAAAATAATTTTTGGGCAGAGCCAATCAATTGGCACCAAGGAATTTTCATTGAAGAATTTGAAAAGGTTCCACTAATGGTTCAGAGTTCGATAATTCATGACATTCCTGCCACTTTTGGGTTGGAAGAATTAGATTACCGATTGGTACAACA
>JANQHV010000459.1 GCA_028282505.1 SAR324 cluster bacterium
TTTCGTGAGATTGTCTCATGGACAAAGAGGAAACCAAACAAAACCTAATTCACGGCACTATAGCATTAATTTGTTTGATTGCATGGTCACACGGCTGCTGCAAATTGATCAGCAATCCCTTTTCCGATGGTAGGAGAAGGCAAGACTCTATTTTCTTTTTTAGAAATATTGAGCCACTCATCGACAATTAGACAAAGTTCTTTGTATACCTCAATTTCATCATCACCATGACAGCATGGCCCGATAACTCCAGGACATTGACCAACGAAACATTGATCTTCCTCAGACCATTCTACAATTTTGACATACTGAGCACTTTCTTTCATGATTTTGCTTCCTCTATTTTTTGAGCAACTTCTTTTTCTTGATAGGGTTTGGCGTCCTCTCCAGATTTTCCAGAAATCGTTACTCGAATATTTTTAGGATGCTCAAAATTCCTATGACTTCCTTTACCACCCCGGTCAAAAAAACCAGCTTTTTTTAATTCTTTGATCAGTTCTCTAATTTTTCTTGGCATGACTTACAGTATCCATATGATATGGAGGTTTGTCAATCACAATTCTACTCAAAAGGGAGACAGTGAACAAATCACCGATTCTTCTAAATCGGTTTGTTTCAAAACCTGGGTGGTCAACTTCAAACAAACTTGGGTGGAATCGGTATCCCAATAGGCAAAATTGAGATACGCAATCCCTTCGATGAATCGCTGAAATCCTCCTTTTCCAGAGCGTCGCAACAACATTTGTTTATCATCATCAAATCGATAAAAAATCTGTTCCTTGGCATCATTCAAATCGCCATCCCGGTTCAAGTCTGCTTTCAAGGATAACGTACCATCCACAAGTTCAATGGCATTTACTTGTTCAGAAGGAAGCAATCCATATCCTGCCTGGGCCAACTCTGCTTTCAGTAACAGTTGAAAACGCTGTATCCCCATACCCATACTGGATTCTATCTGTTGGGTCAACGCCTGCTGATAGAAATTTTGGATGGGAGTTTGAAAAGTCAATGCCAGGATGGACACAATCGCCAGAACAATAAGGACTTCCAGCAACGTGAATGCAGTTCGAGAATACTCTATTTTTTGCTCAACAGAACCATTTTGAGTTAAACCCACGTCATTACCACTGCAACAACATTCCGGTCCTCCATTCATGCAATATCTTGCCATTGGCTGAATTTCGAACTTCAAAACTGATACCTTTAAATCCAGGAGCCAACTCCTCGACGTACCAATGCAACTGGTAGGTCATTTGAGAAGAATCATGAATCTCTTTTTGATGAGATCCAAGGGAAAGCGATTCTGAAGAAAAGCTATTTTTTTTGATTTCTGCCGTCCAGGCATCTATATGATTTGCGATTCGAATCATTTGTTTACGCTGTTGCAGTTCTTCGACTCCCTGATCAATTATAGAACTGCTTAAGATCACAAACACCATCAGGATAATGCCCGTTACCATCACTTCCAGTAACGAAAATCCTTCATTTTTGCTGGATTTCTGTTTGACGAATACTACCAAGAGTGCTCACTTTTATTTGTACAGCATAATGCGGTGACTCCATAAAAATAGTCCCTGCTTTGGCAAAACCAAAAGAACTGAATGAAGGCCAACGATTGGCTTCTATGGTAAAATCATCGGGAAAAGACTCCCAAAGCACCTGACCATTGTTTTCCTTGTTTCTAATCCATAATTGAGATCCAACACCAACCACTTCATAAGATTGCTGTTTGGTCAACGACAAAAACTGTGCATGCTTCAAAGCCTCCATAATCTGATTTGTGGTGAGATCAACATACATACGTTCTACTAACTCATCAAAGTCAAAAAATGCGATGGTCAGGGTGCATCCGATGATGCTCAATACTATCAACAGTTCGAGGAGACTGGCTCCTTCCCTTCTCATGCTTTTCAACAATCTTCTGCCTTCATATAGTGCACATAATTGAATGGAGCCCAGATCAAATCAGGATCAAGTGGATTTTGAGAAAGTTATTTTTTCCTTTTGCTATCCCAAGTGAATAGCAGAAAATGCCTTTGTTTGCCAAGTCTTGAATTTCATTGTCTCCTTTTTTGATTTCCAGGCACCCTCGCCTCGATGATTTTCCACATCTGACTTGGATATAGACCTGCATTCTGAAGTTGGATTCCCTTTGAATCATTGAGGACACTGAGAGTTTTCGCGTTTCTGCCACTGAGCTGTTGGGATACCACCATGAAATTCCCTCCTTTTTTGGTGTTTTCTCATTGCTCCTCATTTCTCAGATCTCCAAACCCATCACTGAGCATAAAGAATAACTCTTTAAAAAATTACGCAATACCAGTTAAAAGAAGGGAGGCAATAATTTCAATTTTCCTTCTGGTAAAAATAGATAAAAATCATAATAATTACAGTATCTTAAAAAATAAGTTTTTTCCAAAAAGAAGAGAATTTGGATAGATTATTTTGGTAGAAGGCTATATAAACTGAGAAATTTTATACACCGCAACAAGTTGTATTTTTGATTGGCTAAATTTGTAAGTGAGTTGCATTCTTCCTTGGGAATCCTCATAATTGACATGCCAGAATTTATAAAGTCTTCCTTTTTTCTGTTGACCAGATGTTGGATCAAGTAATATCCCCCATATCACATCCTCTAATGCTTCCTGTTGATTCATATCCAACTGAGAATAGTGTTTCTTAAACAGGGGAGATTGTATAATATCCAAGTGCTCTCCTATTGCTTTTCATGTTGAAAAACAAAAGGAGTTCCTTTTCCTTGTTCTAACTGAGCGTCTCCCTGAAGAATACTGTTGATCGCATTGAAAGTTAAATCAGGATTTTCCTCTGCAATTTGGCCTATCATTGCCCAGTACTGAACTTGGTGTCCCAAGGGGCGATGATTTGCTATTGATGCAATTTTTGCTTGTTCCAAAAAACTATTTTCAATTCTTATTTGTGATGTTGCCATGGTGACCTTTGAATATATTGTGTCATATTGATTTATTTGTCACAAATTGAATTTATTGTAACGTTTTGAGGTTTTTCTGACAAGGTCATTTTATTATTTTTCTTGGAGAAGGCATTGGACAGCATCTTTCAACTGATGAGATTCCGGACTGATTTTCAGAACAAATTGTGCGGTACGCACCACATCCTTCCAGCGGTTTTTTTTAGGGAGGGTATCAACTAGCCAAATATTTATCTAAAGTACGGCTGTGGTAGGTATCTTTATCAAGCTGGACTCGCCAGATTTTACTTTGCTCTGCCAGTTAAATTTTATTCTGCTGTGTCACTTTTTGCCAGCATTCCAGAGACAAGCACATCACCTCTACCAAACTTTCACGGAATTGAGTTTCCTGGGTTTGGGCAGACAGACCGGAAAAACTTGACCACTACACTTAACGAAATGTTTTCAATGATAGACACACTAGGCTGAGCATATAAGGAATCAGAAAAAACAACAGAACGCAGAAAAGAGATAACAACAAGTGGAAAAAATAAAAGATACCGGTTAAACTGTTCATCTCAGCGACTTGTCAACATGATTGATCAATCACGGAAGTTCTTAGAACCTGTTTGGAAAAGATGGTTCGTTGCGAAAAATCGATCTCATTGAGCGGATTTTTGAGAAAATTTAAGGCGAATAGCTGGCCTATTTAACGAAAATTTTCTCAAAACAGACGCCAATGAGACGGTTTTG
>JANQHV010000466.1 GCA_028282505.1 SAR324 cluster bacterium
ATGAAGCTGTTTCGGATTCTTTATATCACCAGTATTTGACGCAATTGATGGATGAGGAGGTCACTCCTTTATTGTCAGCAGTGCCTGGCATTGACCTAACAGAGTATAAAAAAACCTTGCTGGAACGATTCGGCAAGGTCTTTTTATACTGGGTGAGATCAATACCCGGCACTGCTGGCAACAATGGCGTGACTTCTTCATCCATCAACTGTCCCAAATAATGATGATACAAAGAATCCGAGATGGCCTCGTGAAAATAATCATATCCATCTAAATAGGCGAGGTAAGTGGCTGCACTGTGACTGGCATTGAGGAGACGGATTTTCATTTTTTCGTAAGGAAGGACATCGGAAATCATTTGCACACCCACCAAATCCCAGGGGGGCCGCCCATTACAAAAACGATCTTCGACAACCCACTGATTGAAAGATTCGGCAACGACAGGCCACTCATCCTGAATTCCCCATTTTACTGAGACCACAGATTTGTCATCATCTGTGGTCGTCGGGGTAATGCGATCAACCATGCAATTGGGAAAAGTCACCTGTTTAGCAATCCACTGGCTCAAGGAGTAATCTCTGAGTTTTGCAAAAGAGATAACCATTTTTTTGGTCAGATCTCCATTACTTTGCAGATTGTCACAGGATAAGATGGTGAAAGGAGGGATACCTTTTTGATGACGTTGATGCAGAGCTTCGACCAGAAAGCCAAAAACACCTATGGGTTGTAAAGGGTTTTCGAGATCATGCTGGACATAGGCATGAGACGAATCGAATTCTCCCGTTCCCTCGTTATAGCAATACCCTCCTTCTGTAATAGTAAGGGATACTATTTTTGTATCTTCAGATGCCATCTTTTCCAGGACAGCACTGGGGTTATCCGGCGCATACAAATAATCTATCAATGAACCGATAACTCGGGCCTTTTCCTGGCCATAATGACGCTCCACCAAAGTATAGAGAAAGTCCTGTTTACGCAGCGCTTTTTCCATCTGTTTGTCTTGAGGAAGCAGTCCAACTCCACAGATTCCCCAATTGGTGATTCCATGATTTTGCAACAAATCATCCGTGTAGAGTGCCTGGTGTGCTCGGTGGAACCCTCCTACCCCAATATGGACGATACCGTGTTTTATTTTTTGACGATCATAACTGGGCACCATGACCTCTGGTCGAAGATGCTCCAAGCATTCTGTCTTAAGAGGCACCGCCTTTTCTTTTGATTCTAGATGTGTGATTTCTCGCATGGTTTCATTTCCTGAATGAATGTGATTGCAGTGAACTTGGGTTGATCATTTGACCGCTCCAAATGTCATTCCCTGTACCAATTGTCGCTGACTGAACCATCCAAATATCAGGATCGGCGCCACTGCCATCGTGGAAGCGGCGGAAAGCTTCGCCCAAAAAAGCCCTTCAGGGCTAGAATAGGAAGCAATAAAAGCAGTCAAGGGAGCCGCGTCCGATGCTGTTAAATTCAGAGTCCAGAATGCTTCATTCCATGCAAAGATCACCGAGAGCAGAAATGTCGAAGCAATGCCTCCAAACGTGATGGGAACCAAAACATGCCTGATTTCTTGCCACAGGTTGGCCCCGTCCAGTCGGGCTGCTTCCAGCAAAGGATGCGGTACTTCCTTGAAATACGTGTAGAGCATCCAGACAATGATGGGAAGATTGATCAACATGAGAATAATGGTTAAACCAATACGGGTATCCAGGAGTTTAAAATCCCGGAAAATGAGGTAAAGGGGCACCAAAACGCCTACAGGTGGCATCATCTTGGTTGATAAAATCCACATCAGTGTGCCTCGTGTCCTTTTGCTGGGCCTGAATGCCATTGCCCATGCTGCGGGTATGGCAATCAGCAATCCCAGCAAAGTAGAACCAAAAGACAGAATGACTGAGTTCAGCGCAAAATGAAAATAATTGCTCCGCTCCTGCACGATTCCATAATTTTCTAAAGTGGCATCAAAAAAGAAGAAACGGGGAGGCATGGAAAATGCGTCGAGTTCTGTCTTAAACGATGTATGAATCATCCAAAATATTGGAAAAAACAACAGCAAGGACACAAACCAGCCTGTACATGTGAACAGAGTTTTTTGATAGTTTTTCTTATTTGCCATAATCCCTTTTCAATCTAGATTTTTTCCAATCATTCGCATCAAAAAAACAGCGACAATATTAGCTAAAATAACAGCGACTACCCCACCGGCAGCAGCACCACCGACATCAAACTGCAACAATGCCTGAGAATAGACCAGAAAAGCAATGTTGGTGGTCTCCAATCCAGGCCCGCCTCCTGTGGTCACAAAAATCTCCGCAAAAATGGTCAACAAAAAAATGGATTCGATTAAAATGACGACCACAACAGACCGCATCAGGTGTGGAACTGTGATATAAAGAAACATTCGAATAGGACCCGCACCATCAATTTTTGCTGCTTCCACTTGTGACTCATCCAGGGATTGCAGTGATGTCAACAGGATCAGAGCGGCAAATGGAACCCACTGCCAGGTAATCATCATGATGATCGAGCCAAGAGGAAAATCGGCCAGCCAATCAATGGGTTCAAGATTGACAAGATCAAAAAGCCAGGCAAAAAAACCGGAAACTGGATGCATCAGCATATTCTTCCACAGGAGTGCTGAGACCGTAGGCATGATAAAAAAAGGAGATATTGCCAGTACACGGGTGATACCACGCCCCCAGAAATCTTGGTTCAGCAGCACCGCTGTCAAAAGACCGAGGATTACTGAAAGGATAATAATCATTCCCACCATCACCAGGGTATTCAACAATGCTTTGCCAAAGGCCGGGTCTGTGAAAAAAAACTCGTAATTCAGCAAGCCCGTCCACTGTTCCATGCCAGGCTCTAAAAGGTTGTAATTCAAAAAAGAAAAGTAGATGGTCATGGCTAACGGAACGACCATCCACACGAACAGCAGCAGAATCGATGGACCTGCTGCCAGTCTTGATAGAATGATATCAGAACGTCTAAGTTCCATAGAAAACCTCCATTGTTGACCTCTCCCGCTTCCGTATGATGGTGAGGAGAACCCATACGGAAGTAGTCAGGAGAGAGTTGAACGTATGAAAATAACTTTTGAATCAGATCCTAGTAATAGCCACCTTTGCGCATGACACGATCTGCTATTCTCTGGGCATTCTCTAAAGCTTGTTGAACAGTGACTTTACCAGTCAACGCTGCTGAGAATTGCTGTCCTACGGAAGTTCCAAGTCCTTGAAATTCAGGAATTGCCGCAAATTGAACACCGACATACGGTTTGGGCTTTAAGGTCCCCGTCACGGGATCTGCTGAGTTGATAGAATTCAGTGTCATCTGTGCAAAAGGAGCCGCATTGAGGTATTGGGGATTTTTGTACAATGACGTTCTTGTTCCAGGAGGAACATTCGCCCATCCTTCTTTAGAGGCAACTAATTCGAGATAGGCTTTCGAAGTTGCCCAGGAAATGAACTTCATGGCTGCATCTGATTGTTGCGATCCAGCAGGAATGGCTAAGGACCAAGCCCACAGCCAATTGCTACCTCTGCAAGTCACGGCACAAGGAGCTTGTGCAAAATCAACTTTGTCATGAACCTTGGATTCTTTAGGGTTGGTGACAAAACTTGCAGCTACAGTTGCATCAATCCACATCCCGCATTTGCCGCTATTGAAGAGAGCGAGGTTTTCGTTAAATCCGTTACTGGATGCACCAGGAGGTCCATACTTGTTCATCAGGTCTACGTAAAAACTGAGTGCATGGCGCCATTCCGGCTGATTAAACTGAGGCTTCCATTTTTCATCAAACCAGCGTGCTCCAAATGCATTGCTTAACGTGGTTATAAAAGCACCGTTTTCTCCCCAACCGGCTTTTCCTCTCAGACAAATTCCATAAGTACCATTATCTTGTTCATGGATCGCTTTGGCAATTTCATATACTTGCCCCCAAGTGGGCTGCTGTGGCATTTTCATATTGACACCAGCTACCAAATCTTTACGGTACATGATCATGGACGATTCACCGTAAAAAGGAGCGGCATAGAGCTTTCCGTCCAGAGTGAGACCACTTCGGATTGCTGGTAATATATCATCCACATCATAAGCCGCATCAAAGGCGAGGGGCACCAACCAGCCTTTTTTACTCCAAATCGGCACTTCATATGTCCCAATCGTCATGACGTCAAACTGGCCTCCTTTGGTTGCAATGTCCATGGTCACACGCTGGCGAAGTACATTTTCTTCCAAGGTGACCCACACCAATTCAATACCAGGGTTTTTGCTCTTGAAGTCATCTACCAGACCTTGCATGCGAACCATGTCTGAGTTATTCACCGTACCGATAGTGAGCTTAGTTTGTGCGAGAGCAGCGAATGCGAACACCATTGCTGTCGCTAGAGTTGTTAAATTTGCTATGATTTTTTTCATACTCTTCCTCTCTCAATATAAAATTATGAAATTAATTAATCCAAACACCCCTTTGGACAGATCTTACAGATAAGCTGTTAGTCCCTTCAGCAACGCTCATGCCAGCCTTTTTCTACACCAGGCAGGTAACGTTGAAGCAAAGGGTCTACTTCTAAGAGATAAACTTTGTTAGTCCTTTTATCGATAAGGGATCAAAGCATCATTGAGGAAATTGTTAGAAAAATAAAAAGACAGTGAGCAATTCGTCGAACAGGATCAGAAATAATTTAAAAGGGCCTGTGATCAACAATATTTTAAAAAATGTGGGACACCTCTATCCCAACTGATAGGACAGGGGGGGCTCAGAGATCGAGAAGCCCGGAAAATAGGAGGATTCCCATTTCCCTGGTTGAAAGAGATATTCTCCTTAAAGGGGAAAATGAAATGGGGATGGGACATCGCTGTCCCAACACATTCTGCTCAAAACCAACAAATTATTACACAGCAATGAGGATGTGTTAGACTATCAGAGAATAGATAGTCATCCAAAGGAGGTGCACACAACACATTGACATGCGATTTTGCCTTTTGTAAATATAATTGTGATTGGCACATCTCATCACAAGCCAATGCCCTGGTATCATTTTTGCTGCTATTGATACTATGAAACTCAGAACCCAACTCGTTTTTTATGCAACTGCCCTGATCATGTTAACTACCATTGCTTCTGTCATTGGGGCTGCTTATTTGACGTCTTCTCAGACAATACGGCAAAATGAGGAACGGTTGCGGGATGCTCTGGAAGGGCTGGAACGACAACTCTATGCCATGATTTTCAACCTGGAACAACAGGTGTTAAACTATACCATCAATCCTTCGTATCCCAATTTATTTGTAGCGGAGATGAATCGTCTGGATGCGGGAACATTAAAAATGAATGAGTTTGGAACCAATCCATTGGTAGAAGGACTTTATCATTTGGGCAGAGCCGCCAATGTCAGCTCATTTGCTCTGTATATTCCTCATGATTTTAATCAAACAGAAGATCAGCTTCTTTTTGTTTATTCTCCAATGCATGAAGGACTGATTGGAGGTGATAGATTTGGAACCACACTGTATACCTTAAATATTTGGGGGACTTTTGACATGAAAGAAACGACCTTTCCTCAAATCTATCCCCATGAATTGGTGACAGGTCCAGTTTATCATTTTGAATCCCGCCCGGACAAGGCAACCCTGCTTGTAATCAATCATGAATACCACAGTATCGTCAATACCGGACATATCAAGATCGGAGATCACTTAGGAAACTTCATCTTTAAAAAATTACTGGAACCCTCCTGGGAAACCTTCGATAAGGAAATCGGAGTTCATTTCAATGTTTTTGATCATCAAGAAAAATTGGTGGGAGGGCAGAAATCGTTTCCTTTTCCAGGTAATGAAAACTGGCAGCAACGGATGATTCAAATGAGGGATGAGGAGGGGAATGATTATGATACCCTGATTAAAAAACTGGTTTATCAGGATAACCACATTGGCTATCTTTCGGCCAGCATTCCTTATGAATTGACCATGGAAAAGATCAAGGAAACCATTTTTCTGCTTTTTCTGATTGGTCTCGGAATACTGTTTATTGTTTTTTTAATGTCGTTCTTTTTTGCTGGAAAAATCGTGCAGCCGATCTCAGATGCCATTGTGCTGCTCAGGAAAATTTCATCTGGTGAAAAAGACGTGACCCATCGTCTCATTCAAACTGAACAAAAACAGATGTATGAAATCCGTGAATTTTTTCTAAGTTTCAATGAGATGTTAACAGAACTGCATCGACAAAAAGAAAAAGTGGATCAATATATCACCAGTATCGAGCATTTAAAGGATTATTCTGAACGGATTGTAGACTCCATCCAAACGGGAATCATCAGTATCAATCAAAATTATGAGATTGAGAAAGTGAATCAAATATTTATTGAAAGCTTTCAACAACAAAGAGAAGAGTTGGTCGGAAAAGACGTTCGGAGTATCGCTTTACCTTTTTTAGACGATCAAATTCATCAAAACATTCAAAAGATCATTACGGGACAATCTAATTCTTTTTTTACCACCAAAAGGATTCCGCCTCGTTTTGTCTATGAAATCAAACTCTATCCTTTTTCAATTTTTGAATCTGCTAAAATGCAGCTCGGTTGTCTGTTGCTTGTCATCAATATCAGTCAAAAAATTGAATTGGAAGAAAAAATAGCTCAAGCCGAAAAACTGACTTCTCTTAGCATTCTTTCGGCAGGTGTTGCCCATGAAATCAATAACCCATTGACCTCAATTGTTTCAAATGTTCATAATTTGTTGGCACATCCGAATTTAACTGAGGAAGATCGTATCAATTCCTTGAAATGGGTACAGACAGAGGCGCTTCGTATTGAAAAAATTGTCAGTCAGCTCCTGGATTTTTCACGCACTGACAAAGATTTTGATACAACTTGTTCGGTCAATCAGACTATTTCTCAAGTCATCAATCTGGTGCAGTTGTCGGAAGAACATAAAATTGCATTCACTTCTTATTTTGATGATCGTGTCGAATCTGCGGCAATCAGTGAAGGTGAGTTGAAACAAATACTGATCAATTTAATCAACAACGCAATCTATGCCTGTAAGGCTCAAGGGAACATAAAAATTGAAACGCATTTAATGGATGATGAAAAAAATGTATCAGTGCTTGTCGAAGATGATGGTATTGGCATCAGTGAAGAACGTCTGCCTTATATTTTTGATCCTTTTTATTCATCCAGTGCCATAGGAAAAGGCACAGGATTGGGACTGTCCATGGTCTATGGGATTATTAAAAAATATAATGGCGATATTCATGTGAAAAGTGAAGTTGGCCAGGGAACGACATTCGAGTTCCAAATCCCCTGTTGCCATAATTCGCCTAAAGATAGTTAGGTTCTGTCACTTAATTGGAACCAAACCCCTCCCGTCCTCCCCTTGAAAAAAGGCATAGGTGTCAGGTTAAGCCTGTTCCCCCTTTGACAAAGGGGGCTAGGGGGATTTACAGGAACGGATTTTCAACCAAATCCCCCCGGCCCCCTTTGCTAAAGGGGGAGGAC
>JANQHV010000475.1 GCA_028282505.1 SAR324 cluster bacterium
TGAAATACATGCCCCCGATCACCCCCACTGCCATCGCAGCGGCTCCCAGATGCAACACAATCGTGATTTTGACCAGTTGAATAGGAGTTGTCAGTTTCATCCATTTTGTCAAAAATTGAGTCCGAATTTGAAAAATGAGCTGTTGTGTTTCTTCAGAAGATACTGGGTTTGAAAAACGTAACAACCGATTTTGAAATAGTTGATGAAGTTGGTGAAGCAGATGAGTCAACAGTCCGAAAAACTCCGTACTTTCCGTGCTTGGATGCAATTTATCCTTGATCCACTTACCAAGAAAGAGGCCGTACATCATCAGGTTCCACAAGAACAGGCCCAATAAAGGAAATGCGACCAAATTGATAAACTGATGATTGCCCAATTGATTCGAAAGTAGTCCAAGGAGAAAAGCAACAATAATCGTCAAAATCCCCAAACCTTTCAATTTAGGAACAGGGGCTTGTATTGCTAATAAATGTTTGAAAGGAGATTCTTGGGAAAGGAATTCATGGAGCCGATTAGCACGCTCAATGAGACAGCGTAGATCCCGCTCTTGGAGAGCTCCTAGTTTGCCGGAGACTGGTTGGATTCCTGAATCCAGTGTTGCCTGACGGCGACGTTCAAACGATAAGAGTAATCCTGAGGAATCACAACTCTCCAAAGACTGAATCAGCAGTAATTTTTGGATGGAATCCAGCGTCATCGATCGTATATCAATATCTCAATTCAGTAAAAGCCAATATTATTGTAAGATTGATCAAAGTTTCAGTGATGCACTCCCCCTGAACCATGCACATGACCATGTTCTAATTCTTCATGAGTGGCTTCACGAATATCAACAACCTTCACATCAAAATTCAGAGTTTCTCCTGCTAACGGGTGATTGCCATCAATGGTCACTTCATCACCCACAATGTTGACAATCGAAAAAATTCTCATTCCTTGATCGGTTTGAGCCTGGAATTGCATGCCTTCTTCCAGGGAATCGACCCCCTGAAACATATCTCTTTGAACAACCTGCATCAAGTCATCATCTCGCACACCATAACCTTCTTCTGGAGAAACAGATACTTGCAATGCCTCGCCAACTGATTTGCCTTCCAGTTCTTTTTCCAAGCCAATGATCAGATTGCCAATACCATGAATATAAGACAGGGGCCCCTGGTTGCTGGAAGAGTCCATCACAACGCCTTCGTTATTGGTCAAAGTGTAATCTATGGAAACCACTGCATTTTTTTTAATTTGCATAATATTCCTTATCGTATAGTTCTCAAAAGAGGGCAACACTTGATCAAATCTATCGAAGACCTTGGCATTGCATCATTATATCAGTCCACAGGGTGTATGATTTTTCTACATTTGTCAAATCAATCAGCAAAACTGTTTAAATACAACTCAGTATAAAGTTGTGAAGAATCGGCAGGTTCCTCGGTCTGGGTCTGGACATACGGGTCAATCAATTGTATATTAACAACTTTGGAAATCAATAACCCGATACAACGCATATATTACAGTGTCTAAAGGTATGTCTTGATATTTCATCTTACTCTCACTCGTAATCTCAATCCTATTTTTTGAGTAAGATTAAAGGGGCAGCCGTTGCTAAGGTGATGATTAAAAAAATCTATACAACACAAAAATAATACCAGGACAAACCAGAATCACACCATTATACTAAGAACCGTGGAATCAAATTCAGAACACAGACGCGCCGGTGAAGAAGAATCTCTAGAGTTGAGTGACGCCAATATACCAGAAAGTGAGCAAGCTGAGGATAGTGGGCTTTCTCAAGACGTCGCAACTCCTGAGCCGGAAGGAAGTAGCCATCGGATGAACTTTGTTAAACCGCTCCTCCGTTACTTCCAGGAACTGGAACAAAAGCTGGTGGATGAGCTCTCAAATCCAGACGCTATGGATGAGGACGATTTTGATGATGATGAATTTCCAGATATTGTGGCATCGGATGAATTGCAATTTGATGAACAGAGTATCAATGCAGCTATGATGCTGTGCAAAGATCTGGAAAAATACATCCAAACCCGGCTATCTGATGAAGAATTCACGGAAATCCAATCCACCTACCTGTTTTACGAAAGTCCTGAGCAGTTATTGGATATGATTAAGCTCCTTTTCATTGGAGATTTAGGGGCCAAGGAAAAAGTGGTGCGTATTTATGGTGCAAAAATGTTTGGGACCTATAAGGTGGTTCAAATGATCTTAAACACCACTGATTTATTCGAAAATCTGGAGGAAACTGTACAGCAAAAAACGAAGGACGCTTTATTAAAATATTCCGAAGATCCGCTGCGTGAATTTAAAAAGTTTTTTCAACCTTCCATCCAAATCCAAATACCCGATACTGGTCTTGAGCTAGCGAGTAGGGTTCGGGGTGCTCTGGCATCAAAAGATCCATTATTTGATGAAACCAATGACTATAATCAAATCCTTGATGTATTTCGGAATTTCATTTTATGCTTGTATGCCGATTCCTTTGTTTTGCAATATTTAGAATGGAAAGAGAAATATCTCAGACACTGGCTATATCAGGAGTTGCATCGACTGGATATTCAAAACATGACCGGAGAGACCAAAATCCCCCAGTACAGCTTGATCAAAACCAGGGTTTACCAACAATTAGACACCGTTTTTTCCAGTTTAGATCGTGCCGAGCGTATTTTTGATAAATCCTTGCTACTCAAGAAAACCCATTACCGTGCTTTGGGGCATGGGGAATCTTTTCTATCTGACGCTGAAGATGCAGACAAATCAGCACTCCTGAAAGCCAGAGACGCAGAGGCCGAATTGCTCGAATCGTTGAATCGTGCTCAAATCAATAGTATTGCAGAAAGAATTCATATTGAGATTGCACAAATTCGTAAGGCCAAAACATTGAGAGGAAAGCCCCCTGCCAACGCCAATATGCGCTCCACCGATATTGGCTC
>JANQHV010000501.1 GCA_028282505.1 SAR324 cluster bacterium
GTGTTTTCCAACCACTGTGGACCACAACCGTTTGATGCAGCAGCCTGGAATTCAGCAGAGCCTGCTAACATTACTAAAGCAGGTAGGCGATGTCTCGCATTATTGCCTCCTAACGCCTTATCCAACCCAATTAAGGCATCGAAACGCTTTTCAGGTGTCACGGATTCATCAAGTAGCGCATTGATAAAGGTGTTGGTTACATATAAGGACTCTTCATTAAAACCCAGTTTCTCAAAAATTTCCTTGTCTAATTGTTTGAGACTCCAAGTGCCCGATGCTTTGAAATTATCCATACTTCACTCCAATTATATTGTTTTAGTACGATCAATTTTGGGGATTTCTACTCTAATTTTAAAATCTTTGTGAAATATACTAAGATTATTAGTTAGCTAACATTTTCAAATCAAAGCCTCAATAAATATATGACATGAGATATTAAACAATTTAAAAGAAGATTGGAATGTCACCAACGGCATATCAAAATCAATATTCAATCAACTGCTGGAATGTCATTCGAACCAACTGTCGTTCTTTTGCCCTCTCTGTTACATGCCAAATGTGATGGTTTCATGAAATGGGTAGATACTGTGAAGGATGCGTGCCTTGAAATATGCCCCTCCTGGTGCTTATGCTCTCCCCGATTTTGTTGCCTTGGTGTATTGGAAATCAGGAGATCTAGAACTGGCTGATCAATTAGGAGCGATGATCAAGGATTGGGACAATACCGATTGGAAAGCAAGTGTTGAATTGATGCGGACTCTTTTAGCCAATGACACAAATTTATAGAGTTGCTACCCATTCCCCAAAAATTATTACAAATTCTTATTAAGAGCATAAAAAAGAAGTATTGGATTCTCAATAAAATGCTTGGTACAGTTCAATTGAGTTAAATACTTTTTAAGGAAAAATAGAGAAGCAGCTTAATACTTTGAATTGTACATTTCTTTGATATCTTTTAGGGGGATTCATGACAGCAGATTGGTTTCTGAGGATACAGTGGAAAACAATAGGTGTGTATCGGCAAGTTCACAATCTTGACGATACCAGAACCTTGCAATGGATAGAGCAGAATTCAAGATTTTTAAGAGAATTATTGTGTCCCGATAATCCACTGCAAATGGACGGGACCCAAAGTGGGAAGATTCCTCCCACCACGAATACTGCAGAATTGTAGGTAGGGACAGAGAACTATTACAAATTGGAAGTAGCCAATTCCATCAATTCATTGGGTTCGAGAATTAAGACAACCTGTCCATCTCCCATAATCGTGGAGCCTTTCAAACCAGGAATGGAGGATAAGTAATCCTCTAGAGGTTTGACAACCACTTCTTGTTGATTGAACAAACGATCAACCGAAATTCCTATTTCACGACCACCTACGTTGAGAACGACAATAGACAATTCTTTGTTAATGTCCTCTTCATCTTCTTCTGAAGCATTCAAATGCAGCAACTCGGTCAATGGAGTAATGCCCAGGATGTCGCCTCTCAATTCCAGAGCTGATTTGTCTTTTAGATTTTTAATGGCATTCTGCTTCACTTGCACGGTTTCTTTGATGGCATCGAGGGGAATGGCATAGGACGTGCCATTGACTCCAACAATCAAAGCCTCAATGACCGCCAGTGTGAGGGGGAGTTTCAAACGAACCTGAGTGCCTTCTCCCAGCTTAGAAGTAACATCCACAGAGCCCTGGATGTTGCGGATATTCGTCATGACCACATCCATTCCGACACCCCGTCCTGAAATATCAGAAACCTGTTCTGCCGTGGAAAAACCAGGAGCAAATATCAAATTAACGGCCTCATCGTCTCCCATATTGTCGGATTCATCCTGGCTGATCACATCTTTTTTGACAGCAAGTTTTTTGATTTTTATCGGATCGATTCCTCCTCCATCGTCAATAATATCAATGGCGATGAAACTGCCCATGTGCATGGCTTTCAGGGTAATGGTGCCTTGCTCCGGTTTACCAACAGCGATCCGGTCTTCTGGGGTTTCAATTCCATGATCACAACTGTTTCGCACAATATGAACCAGGGGATCACCAATTTCCTCGACAATACTTTTATCAACCTCCGTGGTCTCTCCGATCATCTGCATGGTGATTTTTTTATTGGTCTTGCGGGCAATATCTCGGACAATCCGGGGCATGCGCTGGAACACCGTTTTCACCTGAACCAATCGCATCTCCATGAGGTTATCCTGTAGATTGTCAGAAATACGGCTGATGCTATTTTCAATCTGTTTGATGTCTTGAATAATTTCAATAACCGTTCTTCCCTCATCCATTGTATCAGCCAGATGTTTGAAAGCATTTCTAGTAATGATCAATTCACCAATCAAATTCATGAAACGGTCCAGACGGCTCGCATCTACCCTCATTGTCTTTGCTTCCGAAGTATTGGCGGCAGCAACTGCTTTTTCTTCTTCTGGTTTATTGGTAATTTTTCTCGCTGCTCTCTGTTGAGCTATTTCAGTTTGAGAAACAGCAGGCACTGCTGGTGGAGGAGGTGGTTCTTTCGGTTTTTCTGCCTCGACTGGTTTGGGTGGAGGAGGTGGTTCTTTCGGTTTTTCTGCCTCGACTGGTTTGGGTAGAGGAGGTGGTTCTTTCGGTTTTTCTGCCTCGACTGGTTTAGAAAGTGTGGATAAATCAGCCGTTTTTAGCTGATGGATGGCGTCAATGACTCTCTGATGTGATGGCTGGAGGGTACCTGTGATCACTAACTTTGTTTGCTCAATTTCTCCTCCCAATACTTTGAGCAATAATTCTTCATAGTCATCGATGGCAGCTTCCAATACAACGAGATTGCAGTATTTGGCACCCGCGTGGAGCGTTTTCAAAGAGCGATGGAGCGTGATCAAATCATGCTCATCCAATGGACCTTTTTGCAGTTCTACCTGGTAGATATCTAATACTTCTAATTGTTGTTGGGCTCCTGTCAAAAAAGTATTCAATTGATCAGCATCAACTGCTGGTAACTCAGCTGTGGGCGATGCAGGAGGAGTTTCTGCTGCCGGAACTTCTTCTGCAAGAGCAGCAGCCGGAGAAGCAATTTCTGTCCTCTTGAGAGAAGCTATTGCTACTAAATATTTGATTTGATTGGTGATATCAACTTGTTGTGAAAAATCTTCATTCTTGATGAAAAATACCATGGTGCGCAACGAATCGATACTTTTAAAAACAATGTCTCCAATTTCTTTGCTATATTCCATCTCCTCTTTACGGATCAGGTCAAAAATCGTTTCAATGCGATGAGACAGCATTTCAATTTGCTTCAGATTCACATACCCTGCTGTTCCCTTAATTGAGTGAATTGCACGGAAAAACGTGTTGATGGTTTCTTTATCAGCCTGATCCCCTTCTAAGACCAGTAAACTTTCTTCAATTGTCACGAGATGTTCTTCTGCTTCGATGACAAATTGCTGCAAAAGCTCAGAAGATGTCCCTTCTGGCAGGCCTGTGGGAGATGCTGGAATTTCAACGTCCACTTGTTCAAGAGCTTCTTGAAAAGCAGAATCTACAGCCGTTTCAACCGGTTCAGCAGGAGCCTCTGGACTGGGAACATTTTCTCCATACTCTTGTAAGATTGCATCGAAATCAATATCATCATCAGATACTTCAGCAGGAGCCTCCTCCACCGGTTCTGCTTCTACAGGAGCCTCTTCCACCAGCTCTGCTTCCACTGGAACTTCTTCAACAGGAGGGCTGGCGGCTTCGCCTGACAAAATAGCATCAGAACACGTTTCTATGATCTTTTCTAGGGTTTCGATATCATCGGTGGCATCTGGAATTTCACACTCTCCAATTTGCCCAAAAACCATTGCTTTCAGTTTATCAATACCGGGCAAAAGAAAATCCAGCAATTTGGGAGTCAACGTTAATTTTTCCTGACGGACAAGATCAAACACCGATTCCATTTTATGGGCAAATGATTGGATTTCATTCAATCCCATGAATCCAGCAGTTCCTTTGAGGGTATGCATTACCCGGAACAGGTTATTCATGGTTTCCTTACTCTCCGGGTCTTCCTCCATCGCCATTAAATCTTCTTCCATGGATTCAAAGCCCTCACGGCAATCCTCCACGAAGCCGGCTATCATTTCCTGTAATTCTTCATCCATTACGGTACTCTCATCTAAGCATTCTTTAAAAAGGCTCTTAGTACAGCTAATCAGAAATAAGTATGCAAATTCTTGTTGTGACAGTCTTATTCTTAATCCTAATCTTAATCTTAAATCTTTTGGAATCAGGGATAAGATTAAGAAAAAGATTAAGATTAAGAATTTGTGTACTCTATGGTGAATACTTGTACTTAGCTGCTACTAGCAAGGATCAAACAGTGGAGAGAACGGAAAAGAACTGTTCTTCTTATCCTCCACCAACCAACATCTTTGCATGTTGAATTAATTCCTCAGATTTGACCGGTTTGACAATATATAAATTGGCTCCTGCCTTAAAACCTCGTAACTTGTCATCGGCTTCTGATTCAGTAGAAATGATAATCACTGGTGTATCGGCATACGCATCTTCTTTGCGGACGGCTTCGCACAAAGCATACCCATCCATCTTTGGCATATTAATATCAGTGACTATCAGATCAAACGTAGATTCTAGCAATTTTTCCATTGCTTCATAACCATTGCTGGCCTCTTCTACTTCAAAACCATCTGACTTTAACATAAAAGAGTGAATATTTCGTACAATTGCTGAATCATCGACCACCAATACCCGCTTTGCCATTACTTTTTCCTTATGTTTAAAAGCTGTGATTACTCATACAGATCCAAATTACTACCTCAACCATTTCAAGAACACAAACAGAAATAAAATCTTGGCTGTATTCTTCATAAAGCGTTTTAAAAATCCATCAGGTTTATTTCTGGTAAGATAAGGATTTTTTAAATTTCTTTAATCTGAATGCAGAGGTAATTCTTCCCACAGATTCTGCATGTCCTAAAAATATAAATCCATTTTTATTAAGAGATTGATAAAGGCTATGGACAACTTGTCTTTTGGCCTCATCACTAAAATAAATAAGAACATTACGACAAAAAATACAATCTTGTTCCTGATACTTTTTCATAGCGATACGGTCTACCAGGTTGACGTGTTCGAACTTTACCATTGAAGTAATGCTGGAATTCAGTTGGTATCGACCATCACTTAATAGGGTAAAATACTTCTTTAATATATGAGGAGGAACATCTTTAACAGCACGCTTATCATAGATGGCATCCTTGGCAATCTTGATAATTTTACGGTCAATGTCGGTTCCCAATAAATTGATTTTCCATTTATTGATATCAGGAATTGTCTCTTTTAACAAAATCCCAATGGTATAAATTTCTGCTCCAGAAGAACAGGCCGCACTCCAGATATTCAATTGATGTTTGTTTTGTTTACGCCGCTCCTCAAGAATCAACGGTACGGCTTCTTCTGCAAATGATTCTATCTGAGACACATGCCGGTAAAAATAGGTTTCATTGGTGGTCAATGCTTCTAATAATTGCATCAACTCTTCCTTACTTCCGCCATATTTTAAAGCACGGTAATAGTCCTTGACAGACATAAATGATGTTTCTTTGAAACATTTTTCAATACGTTTTTCAACAAAATAGCGTTTTTTTTCTTCAAAGGCGATCCCTGATTGCTCAAGGATTAGATCACAAAATTGTTGAAACTCGGCATCGGTGAGCTTAAACATAAAAAGAATTCCTTAGAGTACTGATAATAATTGGAATATGGGTATTCAAATTAATTAAAATAGTTTTTGATTATATAAACTTTGTATTTTTTCTGGAATCTGCTCAAGAGGCAGAACGAATTCAGCTGCACCTTTTTCAATGGCTCTTTTGGGCATACCAAAAACCGTACAGGTTTCTTCTGCTTCTGCAATGGTGTGTCCCCCCTTTTGCTTTAACTGAAGCAACTGTTCTGCACCATCGCTCCCCATCCCTGTCAGGATAATACCCAACCAATTTTTTGTCAGAGCCCTATTTAAAGATTCAAACAAAGTATCGACAGAAGGGCAATTAATATCAGACGCAGTCCCTTCCACTATATGGATAAATCGAATGCGAGGGTTTTTAGCAGTCAATTGCATGTGTTTTCCACCTGGAGCAAGATAAATACATCCTCGTTCCACAATTTCCCCATCTTCTGCTTCTTTCACCTGCATAGAACACACTTTATCCAAACGTTTGGCCAGGGATGCTGTAAATTTTTCGGGCATGTGCTGGACAATGAGAATACTGATATTCAAGTCACCTGGAAGACAGGGAAGCATTTCCATCAAGGTACGCGGTCCTCCAGTGGATATTCCAATTCCAACAATATGTGCCGGTTCCATTTTTCCCGGCATGACCCGTACTGGCTGTGTAGGGGCTGGTGCCCTTCTCGCGATTTTCGGAGGAGCCGCATAACGTTTCAAACGATGAGACGCTGTCTGAGAAGCAGCTTTGATTTTGTTAATCAGTTGTGCTCTTTGCTTAGCAATGTCCAGTGAAATACTGCCCGATGGTTTATGAACAAAATCGATAGCTCCATTTTCCAAAGCCTGGATGGTGGTGTCCGCTCCTTCTGCTGTCAAAGAGCTAACCATAACTACAGGGCACGGGGCTTTCGTCATGACTTGTTTTAGTGTTTCGAGCCCATCCATTCTTGGCATTTCAACATCCAGTGTGATCACGTCAGGTGACAGTTTTTTTATTTTATCGACAACTTCAGAGCCATCTCTCGCAGTCCCCACTACCTGAATCGTATTATCAGATTCCAGCATTTTAGATATTTCTCTCCGCATTAATGCAGAATCATCGACAACCAGTACTTTGATCATTTTTTTTTATATTGAGAGTGTTTGCGTGATGTGCGGCTTTTATGTCATTCTTGCAATAAGTTACTAAAGTAGGAATGACGTTGGTGTGACGATATCACTTGCGGGCAAGAAAAAGCAGCACACGGTGTTCATGTTCCATCTATTCTATGTATACCGATACAGTCTGGAAAGTTACAGCAAAATCTTCAACTGCATCCTGCTATCTTTAAAAACGAATTATATCAAACTGGCAAGGGATTTGCGTATAACGCCTACGCACATGGATTGGAAGGGGCAATTAAAGTGAGGAGGTCTGTTCTGAGACATCTCCTTCTGGAACTCCTAACAAATGATTCCCCCATTCTCCGTCATACGATTCAGACTGAATCAGTATTTCTTCAATATCCATTAAAATAATCACCTCATCTTTGTCTGGTGTACGGCCAATACCTTCCACAAACAGATTATATTGTCCTCGAATCAAACCGGATGGCTTTTCAAATAAGGAGAATGGAACATGTTCGATGCCAATAACTCGGTCTACTTGAAATCCTGCTTTTTGCTCGTTCATGCTCACAATCACGATCCGTGTTTTTTCTGTCACCGGTTGAGGGATATTGCCAAACACTTTTGCCAAATCAATGATGGTAATCACATCTCCACGTAAATTAATCACTCCATTGACAAAGGGTGGCGATTTAGGCACTGGTATCATTTTTTGCATGATGGTGATTTCATCAATATCTGGTACACGAATCGCAAAAATTTCTTCCCCAACATGAAATTTTAAAATAGAGATGATCTCTGAAGATGCTTCTTGACTCGATTGATCTTCCTGTGCTTCATTCAAGCCTTCATTCAACTGAATGAGGTATTCATGCTCCTCATCACTTAAAATTTTTTCTACATTGAGTGCCATCACCACTTCAGTACTATTATTTCGTGTTACTTTTAAAATGCCTTCAAGCTGCTCTGCACTGCGCCCACTTACATTGGGTGGTGGCGGAATGATTTCATTTTCATAAGCCCGAAAGACTTCTGTAATCTGGTCGACAATATATCCCATCACCAGCCCACTGTCATTAATGATCAAGACGGTAGTTTCTTCTGTAGGTTCAGAGGCCGGTAATCGAAACTGATTGCCGAGATAAAGGATTGGGAGTGCTTGATTGCGTTGATGGAAAATGCCTTCGATCAGATGAGACATTTCTGGCACGGGTGTAATTTTGGGGAGTTCAATGATTTCTTCTATATAATTGATGTCCAAAGCATAGTTTTGAAATCCTAGCTTAAAACCAATCAAGATGCGTTCCTTCACAACACTAGAAACTTGTAGTCCTCTGGCTGCAGTTGCGTTATCATCAGTCGTAGATTGGCTGTAAATGGCTAATTCGTTGGCACTGATCAGTTGGTCGGTATCCAAGAGTAATAGAACAGAATCGGATTGTTGAACAGAGCCAAAAATGTAAGCAGCATTGGATTGATGCATAATTGCGGGTGGGGGGCGGACATCACTGGCGGCAATTGGCAAAACACGAGAGACTGAATCCACAATCATGCCAACTTTTGCATCAGAAATGGAAACAATCATAATCCGTGTCGAATCGGAATACTCTTCCGATGGGAGGCTGAGTCGTTTTTTTAAATCGATAACTGATATTACCTCTCCGCGAAGATTGATCATGCCTGAAAAATAAGAAGGAGCCTTGGGGACTGGTGTGATCTTCTCAGGCAGTGTAATGATTTCTTCTACAGCATGAATCAAAACCCCAAAGACTTCTTTATCCAAGGTAAAGGTAACAAATTGTGAAATTTCAGAATTTGGATCCAACTTCATAGGATAATCTTTCTTCGGTTTGTCAATCAGGTTTAGTTTTCTGCTTCAAACTCAAACGTTTCCCCTCCAATACGATATTCATTCAATTTATTTCGCAGGGTACGGATACTGATTCCAAGAATTTTTGCAGCATGAGTTCGATTGCCTTTGGTTTCTTTGAGAGTTTCAAAAATAAGTTTCTTTTCAGCTTCTCTCATCGACATACCCACTTCAATACCCATCGAAGACGATTCTGTTTTTTCTGCCGAAACAGGTGCAGAAATGGTAGTTTCTTCATTAATCCCCCGCATGTCCGTTGAAGAATGCATCAACAGGTTGGCCGGATGAATCATTTCTCCATCAGATAATAACAAAGCACGTTCGATCACATTTTCTAACTCTCGCACATTTCCCCTCCAATTGTATTGCATCAACACATCCAGGGTTTCTTGACTAATTTTTGGCTGAGGTCGATGATTCAACTTGGCATGTTTTTCAACAAAGTGTTCCAGCAATTTAGGCATGTCATCTTTACGATCTCGCAAAGGGGGCAGTGTCAGAGGAATGACATTCAAACGAAAATAGAGATCCTCACGAAATTTGCCATCTTCAATCCTCTGAAGCATATTGCGATTTGTTGTTGCAATGATGCGCACATCTACCATAATGGGTTCTTTTCCACCAACCTTATCGATTTCATGCTCCTGAAGCACTCGCAAGAGCTTAGCTTGCAGGTGCATGGCCATTTCACTTATTTCATCCAAAAGCAGCGTACCACCATGCGCCTGTTCAAATTTTCCACGATGATCTTGAGTTGCGCCAGTAAACGCTCCTTTTTTATAACCAAAGAGTTCACTTTCTAACAAAGTATCTGGTAGTGCCGCACAGTTGATTGCCACAAAAGGTCGATTATTGCGATCCGAATGCTGATGGATATAACGTGCCAACAATTCTTTTCCTGTGCCACTTTCGCTTTGAATCAATAAAGTTGCCTTACTTTTTGCCACATTTCGGCAAACCTCAAGCAGTTTGCGCATACTCTCATTTTGAGTCACAATTTCTCGGCCTGATTCAGGCGATTCAGATTTGCCTGGCGCTTCTGTTGTTTTTGGTGCCAATGGGGTAGCCGTTTCTTTAAAGGTCAGTGCCCGTTCTACCACAAAAGTAAACGTTTCAAAGTTGAATGGCTTGACGATATAGTCGAATGCTCCATGCTTCATGGCTTCAACAGCTGTTTCAATTGTTCCATAAGCAGTCACCATGATGATTGGTTTTAAAGGATCTAATGCTTTGATGTCTTTTAGCAATTCCAACCCACTGCGCTTTGGCATTGTCATGTCGGTAATGATCAATGAGTATTCATTTTCTTTGAACTTTTTCATGGCATCAAGGGCGTTATGAGAAAGTTCTACAGTATATCCACAATGCTTCAGGGTCTCTGACATTGCAATGCGCATTTCTACTTCATCATCAACAATCAGTATAGGATGCATATTTTTCCTTTTTTAATCGTTGTCCTTTATAATCTGAAACATCCTATGTTTCAGTGGCGACTGGTCATGTTTTGATTTTTTTTCGATGGAACAAATCCACCCTTTATTATACGCGAATCTGAAGTTGAAATGCTGTGTCATTCCGGGCGATACCGGATCGAGTCCGGTATGACAAATCGCTTTTTATAAAAAATTGATTTTATAACAAAATTTCAACTTCGGATTCATATTATTATATACATATCAAGTTGAGGTTAAATTTTCCAGTACAGGAAACAGCAAAGTCACTTGAGTTCCTTGATCAGGTATACTTTCTACATCAATGACAGCTCCGTGTGCCTCAATAATGTTGTGTACAATTGCCAAACCTAAACCTGTTCCTCTTTCTCTTGTCGTGAAAAAAGGATCAAATATTTTTTTCTTCACTTCAGGAGACATGCCTATTCCAGTATCTTGAATAGAGATTTCAATCAAGTGTAAACTCTCTTTGGCATCTAAAAATTCTTTGAAGCGCGTTACTATTTTTTCATTACTGGTACGAATATTCCGAGTTTTAATACGAACCACCCCTTTTTCCAAGACAGCCTGGACCGCATTGGTTAACAGATTGTGGAACACCTGATTCAACAGTTCCTTGTCTCCTCGAATACGGGTGACAGAAGCATTGAACTGAGTTTCCATGTGAACATGGTTATCATCAATCAGATGTTGAGACAGTTTTAGAATATTAGGCAATAAATCATGAACCTCAATGATTTTGCCCGTCACCGTTGGGTGTGGTTTCGTATACTCCAGAATATTCGTAATAATGTGGTTCATGCTGTGAATCGCAGAAGAAATATGCCCAATCAACTTTTGCTGAGGCGATTCTGGATCCAATTCCTTTTTCAGTAAAGAAGAGAAGAGTTCAATACTGCCTAGGGGATTACGAATTTCATGAGCGAGGGTTGCTCCCATTTCTCCCATTACCGTAAATCGGTTTTTTCGTTGTAACTGTGCCTCCAACTTTTTCAGTTCAGAAATATCCTGTACATTGATAATCAATCCTAATGTATCACCGAATTCGCTATACATCAAAGAGATAGAAAGGAGTAGACGCAATTTCATGCCATCGGGGTGCTGAAAATCCAATTCCAACTCCTTGGCATTCTCATAAACCTTAAGATCCTCTAAGGTCAGATTCCATGGTAAAATTTCACTCTGAAAGACTTCATTCAAACGGGCTCCTTGAAATCTTTCCAAAGGCTGACCAATCAATTGAAGTCCGATTTGGTTGACCGAAGTGATAATACCGTCAAGGTCTGTCACAATAAATCCAATTGCCGAGCTTTCAAAAATATTAGATAGATAATTTTTAACCCTCTCTCTTTCCTGTAGATTTATTTCCAGTTCTCTATTCTTTTGTGCCAGTTCATGGTTTAATTCGTCAACTTTTTCTTCAAGTCCTCGATAATAAGCCTGTAATTTAAGAGTGGCCTGTTTGAATGCATCAAATCCCTGCTGCAACAAACGGACATTGACAGATTCCTCATTGTGGACTTCGACCGGGGACGGTGTCGCGATGAACTCTTCTGTTGTCATGGCAAATCCATTTTATCTGAACAAATGATGAAGGTGAGAAAAATGGTTCTTCCAATGCACAAAGTGTGCATTTTTATTTCTAATCTGGAATGCATATAATATGCAGTTGTGTTCATTACAAATGGAATAATCCTACTATATCACTTTCTACGTTTCGAGCAACCTGGTCTTGCGACTATTTTTATTCTTCGTGTATTTGTAATTTTTCCAATTCTCCATTTTTCCACAATCCTACCACTGCTTCCATCTTGGAATGCTCAAGCTGATCGTTTCGAAAAATATTAAAATACTGAGTGTATTTGACTTGGGGGAGTTTGTCGAGATTATTTACAATGATTTCATAGGCATAGACAGAGAATTCATGGTGAACTACGCGTATTTTTAAATATTTCAAGTGTTGTGTAAAACGTTCCTCATCGGGAGCTTGCTCTTGTGAAGAAAGAGGAAACTGAAAAAATTCATAAAGTGTGACTTTGAGTGTTTCATTATTATACCGAAACCGCACAATGGGTTTTTGTAAAAAGTAATCAAACCCCTGACCAGGTTCCAAAAGTTGGGACAATTTGTCAATTTTTAAATGAGCATATTTGCCAATATCATAAACACTGGCTGTCACTTCAGGGCCATCAGGGCTTGTCAAACAGATATTATAAATGGCCATCATCATGGTATCGGAGATCAGAGAAGGCACATACGTTTCCAACAACCTTTCTTTTTGGCGATTGGGTAAAGGTAGCAGAATCACATCTTCTACTGTAAATGTAATGCGATCTCCCTCATAATTGACAATCAATTGAATCGACAAGGATTCTCGAAATAATTGTTCATATTCTTCCTGTTTTTTTTGCGCCTGCACCAAGACCAATCCAATGCTATCAATCTTTTTGGTACGCTCTTTACGCTCAACCGCCTCAATGTCTTGCATTTCACGATCAATCTGTTTTTGGAAGATTTTCACTTCCTGTTTATTCAAACTGCTGCGTTGGATACAATCTTCCATCAATCCATTGACTGTCTTTCTGAACTTGGTTGACGTTTCTTTAGTAATTTCTTTCTCCTGGAGCATCTGGAGTGCGGATTCTGCAAACCCTTTGAAAAAAACAGGTAATTCTTCTTCAGAGAGCACCCCTGCCATCGTCACTTGCTGATAAAATTTTTCTAAATGTGGTCCCCAGTTTCGGATATCTGGATAAATGTTAGGATCTTCCTGCGGAATTTCCTTGGGCTGTTTCAATCTTGTTTTTTTAGAGACGAAGGGCAGGCTTTGAATCAAAGTATACAAGTCCTTGTATTTATTTCGAAAATGGTATTCTGCTACATGTTTTTCCAAGGTAAAAAAGAGTTTTTTGTTCAATGTATAGAGTTGTGCCAGCAAGAACACCACATGTTTTTTGCCCTTAAAAACATGAATCGTGTGTAAAAACAAAACAAGCTTCTTGAGAGAAAATCCCTGCCACTCTTGCAACTGTTGTTGCAGGATTGGGTCGCTGACTTTATTCCGTTCTCGGATTAAAGGATTATAAGCCTTCAAGAAATCAAAACGTGTCTTAAAACAATGAGGTGGTTTGTTTTGCTCAATGATGTGATCAATCTGCACCTGCACGATGTTGAAGTTTGGAATAGTTGCCCAAATCTTTTTGTCAACATTTTGCAAAGAGACAAAGAAACCAGAAAAGATTTGGTCAATGTGATCAGCAATTTCATCCGTTTGTGCCTGAGCCAATAAATCAAAGTAATACTTCAAAAAAATCTGAAAGAATCCTAAGATCAAGTACTGGTATTCGATCAATTTTTGTTTGTTGTTGGTTTTAGAGAGCGCAAATTGTGCACCAATCATGGATAGATCATGGAAGACAACTTGTGGAATATAGGGTTTGCTTTTATTGGAAATGATCAGTAAATCGGTTAGCTTTTTGGGTGTGGCATGCGGATCAATGGCTTTCATGAACAATTCAATGGCAGCTTGTCTGGGAAAATGATTGAGAGAAAGGCATGCAATCCCGGCCATCTGCAACCTTTCTACGTGAGCACGATATTCTCCTTGTTTTTGCAGTCGTGCGGCAATAGCAAAAATAAAGCTTGGGAAAAACTGAATTGTTTTTGCAAATAGAAGCTTTAAATCATCTCCAAAAAAATTAGCAGCCTTACAATAATTGTTCAGCGTGTTTTCTAAAATTTCTTCAAAAGGAGTTCCAATATCTCTCAACGATTCCCAGTAAACTCCATCGGCAAATGTGGAAAAGCTTGGATTGTTTTGAAAGGTAGGCCCAATTGCAGTAATAAAACCATCGGTGTATGCTGTTTGTTGATTGATCATGCTGAAATTATCTTTAAATGCAGGAGGAGGCTGGAATTTATCATTACCATTTCCATAAGGACTATGACTTTATGACAGATAGCAGGACACTTTCAAATCTATTAGATCAAATGCAGCTTTTTGAGTCGGGCATGATAAGAAAGGATAATACTTTCATCTATCTCAAACCCTGCTTTTTTTGCCAACTTTCTGATAGATTGTGCGGTAAAATCAGGATTCTCCAATAAAGTTTCATAAAGAAAACCAAGAGCGAGCTCATCGAGCTGCCGGTAGCCTTCCTGCAATGATTCCACAGTAGCTCTTGAAATATTATAAGCCCTTGCAATTTCTTCAAGAGGCTCATTTGCTGTCAACAATTCTCGAATTTCAGCGCATTCTGTTTTGGTGAGTTGGTACTGGGACCTTGGGATAGGGACGTTGTGGCGTTTGCATAACTGACGAAGCGATGCAACCGAAATATCAAAATCCAATGCAATGGTTGTTAACTCCTCACCTTCCAATATCAAATCAAGAATCTGATTTTGATCTTCTGCGTTGAGTGCAGATCTCGAACGTTTTTTTTTCTTAGGAGAAGAGAAACCCGCTTTTATTGCAATATTTCGGATAAATTGAGTTGAGATGCCAAACTGATCTGCAACGGATTCAATACTCCGTCCTTTATCCAGTTCAATGGCAATTTCAATTTGTTGGTATTCCTCCAGCCGGGCCACAAGCGTCAATCACTCTTTTTTAACAAAATCCAGTGCAACAGAATTCATGCAATAACGTTGATAAGTTGGAGCCGGGCCATCTTCAAAGACATGCCCCAGGTGTGCATCGCATCGACTGCACAGTACTTCCACTCTGGTCATAAACAAACTACGATCCATTTCGGTACTGATACTTTCTTTTGCAACAGGAGACCAAAAACTGGGCCATCCTGTTCCAGAATCGAATTTTGTATCAGAAGTGAATAGTTCATTGCCACAACAGGCACAGTAA
>JANQHV010000534.1 GCA_028282505.1 SAR324 cluster bacterium
AGCACAATAAACTCGGTGTACTCTCCTTCTTCGCTTTCCACATGGAGAGAACCTTGATGTCCCTGAACAACGATCTCATAGCTCAGAGAAAGCCCCAATCCTGTGCCATCTCCAGCAGATTTGGTTGTAAAAAAAGGTTCAAATATTTTCTGCTGATTGTCTTTTGGAATGCCTTTGCCATTGTCCCAAAATCGAATTTCTATCTGATCACCCAAATTTTTGGTAGTCACCTTGAGCAGTGGCTGAAAGCCATCCTCCTGCTCTTTAAATTTTTCATGGCTTGCATAAAATGCATTATTGAGAATATTCAAAAAAACCCGACTGAGGTCTTGTGGAATCACCTCGACGGTTCCAATTGAATCATCAAAATTCAATTCCAGGGATGTGTTGAACGTCTGTTCTGCTGCACGCATACTGTGGAAAGACAGCTTGATGTATTCATCCAAAAGAATATTGATATCGGTGTATTCTCTTTCCACACTGCTTTCTCTGGCATGGAGAAGCATTGCTTGAATAATGCGATCTGCTCGTTGTCCATGACGGTTGATGGCCTCTGCTGATGTATGGAGAGATGTCAGTAACCTGTGGATTTCCTTATCATTGTTTCCTCCATTGAGCCCCTTGAGTTGTTCTTCCAGTTCATCACTCAGGTCCGTGATTTGCTCTGCAAAGTTCACCACAAAATTGAGAGGATTTTTAATTTCATGCGCAATTCCTGCCGTCAATGTCCCCAAAGAAGCGAGTTTTTCCTGAACCAGGAGCTGATCCTGAGCGGTACGCAATGACTTCAATGATTTTTCTTTTTCCTCAACTTCTTTTAGGATTGTTTCATTGGAGTTGACCACTTCTTCGGTGAGACGTTGAAATCGTCTTTCCAAAGCAAAGAGTTCATCTCCTTTTTGAAATTCATCCCCTCTTTCAAATTTCTGTCTTTCACTCCCAAAGGCCTGTTGAGAAAATTCCTCAATGTGACGGATTAATTGCTTGATACGTCTTGTGATCCAAAACATCACCAGCGTAAACGAAACAATAAAAACCAGAGCAAAAATCAAACGGTACCGTCGGATCTCTGGAATAAATTGGGCTGTCAATAATTCGATTTCTTGGGTAGACACCAACAGGATGAATTTAAAATTCATTTCAGAACTTCCCCATTCAAAAAACTCTTGTCCAGATATGAGATGATCTTTATCGACATCTCCCAAGATCATACCAATGGGAAATTGTTCAGGAGCACTACTTACCAGGACTTCTGGCTTATCTGAGCGTGTCAGCACCATGATGATTTCTTTAGGAAATTGCGCAAGTGCAATTTCCAGAAATTCCTCATCCATTGGGCTGGCAAGCAGTATAATTCCTAATTTTCCGCCCCCACTATCTTGTACAGGTTCTGAAGTAATCAAATAGGGAAATCCTTCAATCGTCGTCAAATAGCTCTCATGATAACTAAGCTCAATCAGGTACCTGGGCAACTTTAACAGTGGTGCTGGAAGTGCAGTGTCTCCACCTACATATACTTCTCTGACATTTTCATGCGCATCCAGAAGGAAAGCAAAGCGTGGGGCAATAAACCCCCTTTGAACCGAATGGCTCGCAAACCAAAATGGAGGGCGAGTATGGTATTTGATGTCGATGTTTTCCGAGATAGGCCATTCTTGCTGCTGTAGATAATCAATAATCTCTTTTTGTTGTACCAGCAGTTTGAGCAGTCGATTGTGTGTGAATACATAGCGGTTGAAGCCCAGTCGATAAATCGGTGCTTGTCGGTTGAGGCGTTTGATGAGCTGGCTTGTAAACATGTCGGTGACTGTCCGATTGAGGATCTGGTCCAATATTGCCCAAACTCCCAGTCCGACCATGACTGTCAAAGTAATCATTTTGACGGTTAGAGGTATTCGGCCCAAGTAGTTTTGAATGGTGCTCATATCAACTCTACTTTCAAATTACATTGGCTCCCCAACCAATTCATTATCATGAAATTTCCACCCGGCCTGTTTGAGTTTTGAAGGAGGAATCACTGTATATTTGCTTTCTATTGTTTCCACATACTGGAGTAAATAATTCACCAATCCTTGGGCATAAGGATTTTGCAACTTTTCTCCCTCCCATGTGGTTATGTTAAACACACGATAAATCGGGTATTTGCCAGATAACAAAAGAGAAAGGTTTTCTGGAGAATGGCCATCAATTGTTAGAAATTTAACAATCCCTTTATGCTTAAAACGATTGGCCGTATTCAAGGTTTCATACCCTATTGCTCCCTGCGTGGAAGACAACAAAGCAATTTGATCGGGCATCCCCCCGATATCCATAAATCTTGGTGAGAAAAGCTCTTCATCTTTCAGCAATAATCTCCAGTGACCCGGTCTTTTCTTGCAATGGAGGGAGGCTATTGGAATAATTCTTGAGTTGTTTCCTCCCAGTTCTGACCAGCGTGAAATATTCCACTGAAAAATATCTCTGGCCTGAGCTAAGGAAACATCTTGAATATTCACATCAGGATGAACCAAAATGGCGATTGGAATGATTCCCAGGGTATGGAATTTTAGACCGGGTAAACGATCTAAATCTGCAGCTGGACAGCAGAATGCTCCGATATCAATTTCTTTACGGGAAAGCTTTCCTGATGAACGTCCACAGGTGCTTTCTCGAATATGAATTTTGATCTTTTGTTCACGGGCATACTTGGCTACCAATGGTTCAAGAAATGGATATAACTGTTGATTGATATCAATGGACAGGTCTACTTCCCCCACAGACGGGTCATGCTGAACAGAGCGCTCCTTCCACTCTGTTGGCATTTGATGTACTTTTTCTGGATCACTGAACGCAGGCCCTTTCAAACCGTCCTCATGGGCATGTATACTCGAAGAAAAAATCACCAAAAGCCAAAGTATCCAGAACACATTAGATAAGATTTTTTGTATCCCCCTCATATTATCCCCCTTGTATATGCGTTGGAAATCAATTCGTATCGAATCTTGGCATAGTGACAGTCAGCCTCTTTATATTCAGACTGAAAACTTTCATTATATCCATATTTTTATACTTATGCCAATATTTTATCTATTAATCTGAGCAGTTGGCACTCATACAAAGACAATGGTTCTATTTTTATAGACAATGATCCGGTCTTCCAGGTGCCATTTAACGGCACGAAACAAAACACTACGCTCAATATCTTGTCCCAATTGGCGCAGATGTGCTCTTTTATATCGGTGAGAAACCCGTATGACATCCTGCTCAATAATGGGTCCCTTGTCCAGTTCGGCTGTGACATAATGTGCGGTTGCGCCAATCAATTTGACACCTTTTTCATAGGCCTGACGATATGGGTCCGCTCCTACAAACGCAGGTAAAAAGGAATGATGGATATTGATAATTTGATTCACGTACTGTTCAACGAAGCTTTCTGTCAGAATCTGCATATAACGTGCTAAAATAATCAGATCTGCTTTTCCTTCCAGAATTCCCAATGCCCGCTGTTCAGCTTCTTCTTTATTTTCCTGATTCACTGGAATTTCATGAAAAGGAACCCCAAACGATTCGACAGCTTCTTTCAGGTCTCCATGATTGCTGATCACCATTACAATATCAGTTGGAAGTTCATGACGAGACCATCGCCACAGCAACTCCAATAATACATGATCATATTTGGAAACAAAAATCGCCATTTTTTTTCGATCAGAGGCATAACTTATTTTCCAATCCATCTGGTAGCGATCGGCAACTGCCTGGGAAAAAGCTTGACTAAGAAGAGGACGAGAAATATCGAGGTGAGGTGTTTGAAATTCAACCCTCATGAAAAATGTTCCCCCTTCTGGATCTGTAGAGTGCTGATCCAATGCAGTAATATTGGCACCATGATTATAAAAAAAACTGGATACTGATGCCACAATTCCAGGACAATCTGGACAAGTAACCAGCAATCGAGCTGTTGTATCATCGCTCATGATTCTTCCCCCATTGAGATTTGTATTTTTTCAAACTTTCACTTTATCTGTTTTTCATGTATTTCTGCCAGCTTTTTATAAAAAGGGGGCAAAAGGGATAAATTCATGTTTTGGTGTGCTTTTGTCCATGTTTGACACTCTTTTAGGAAAGGCACTGCTCCAGCATGAGACAAAAGTGAAATCATGGGTTACGTTGCTTTCACGAGACTGAGTACGTTATTGGGGGAAATATTTCCATGAATCAAGGCTGCCTGTTGGTAATCCATTTGGAGTTGGTTTTGGACCCAGTTGATTGTTTCTTCTGCATAGCTGGTTCCACTGATTTGGTTTTCTGCCAATGCTGTTCCTGCTGTAAGCTGTTGTAGAGCCTCTACATTTGAATCCAATGATGCTCCAAAGGTTCCCAACATGCCACGCAGGACAGTCACCTCCTCATTGGCCTTATTCAAGAGAGCTATTGCGTCAGAGGCTCCCTGACTCGTGGAAAAATCGATATCGGCCAGGCTAGTATAAGCACTGCCATTTTTCACATCACGTGCCAACTGAAAAGAATTGATGCTGGGTAAGCCAAACAATGCCTGGTGGTTGGCCTGATTGCCGACTTGGAAGCTCAATCCTGGATTGTTAATGACAATGGCTCCTTCTGATTTATCGCCGGGTTCCAATAGACCATCATATCGAATGAATATACCAGCAAATTTGTTCGTACCAGTAAAAATCTGTCCGTCACCTATGGCAGGTTCTTCATCAAAGAAACCAATGATATCCCGTCCATTGTTCACAAAGCCACTCTCTGTTGCGTCTGCCGATGTGATATAATCTTCTGGCGTGAGTCCTCCATCAGCTTGCAAAGGATTGAGTGCACCAATCACATTTTCTATTTTGGCACGCACTGGTAAATCGTCGATAAACTCTGGAAACCTGGATTGAACAAACGCTAATACGTCTGCATCGGAAGTGGTCTGAGGCAACTCCTGCGAAAATTCAGAGAGTCCAACATTACTCAAGGTACTGCCTAAGAGGGCAGGTATTCCTTTTCTCACAGGAACAGTTAATTCCTGGGTATTTTCGCTACCAAGTAACAACCGGATGCCTTCCAAAATCTCAGGTACCAATCGGTCTGCCAGTTCGTTACTCAATTTGTTAAGCAGTTGTTGTGCTTTTCCGGAAGCAGACTGTTGTTGAGAGCTAATGACTTCTTCTGTATTCAATTGCCCAATGAGTTTTTCTGCCAAATCACCTAAGTTTATGGAACTTAATCCTTCTTTACGGTTGGCTCGGGAAATGGCAAAATCCATGATTTGTTTTTGATTGAGGCGGATGATGGATTGGGGTTGTAGATCAAATTTACTGGGCACAATAAAATCAAATTCATTCAAGAGTTCCAATTGTTGTAATACACTTTGTTTGAAAGTATTCAACCCTTCTTTACTGGCATTGATCAGGTCTTCTTTGATCCCTTTATAGGCAGGTGTATTTTTTATGATGATGGTGGCCAATCCGGCACCTGCGGCAACATCCAGCCCAATAAATGCGGCATCTTCTAAAAATTCGGCAGTTTTATCCCGTTCCAAAACACCGTCTTCGATGTCACGCCGGATGCGGTTTTCTGTGTTTTGGTCATCACCCCCGGTCAATAATCCAGCAGTTTGACTTTGAACTCGAAAAACATGTTGACTGCCATACTGATTATGGGTGGTTCGCAGTGCACCACCTTCCAATGAAACACTAACATCGACTCCTGCCTGCCGTATGGTTTTTTGAAGATCTGCGAGGTTTTCTTCGGCACTCTTTTCTGGATTGACGGTATAAACAGCATGTTGATTTTGCTCAGAGATAATAATTTTTTCGGGATGGTCCAGTACATCAGAAAAAGCAATATCCCCCAGTGTTGTATTACGGGTGGCAGACTGTAACATCACGACACGATGTGGCTTATCCAGTTCATGATCTGTTAAAGCAGCCCCTTTCACAAAAGTAAATCCTTCTCCTTGGGTCGAGGCTTCCATGGAAGATGAACCGTCGAATAACCTCTTGGAACCAAAACTGGCATGACTGGCAATATCATCAATGGTCTCCAGGATGTTATCCACTTCACTTTGGATTAAATCGCGAGACTGTGCCGTTTGCGTGGCTTCGTCAGAAGCTTTCACCGCTAATGCGCGTAGATGGCGTATTTTCTCGCTCAGCTTGACCAAGGACTGTTCTGCGACTTGAATGAGGGAGTGAGCTGCCTCTGTATTTTGTGTAGCTTGATTGAAGCTCGCAATGTTGCTACGTAACTGTTCTGATAATGAGAGCACAGCTCCCCCATCAACAGCAGCACTGGCAGAAACGCCAGAGGCAAGTCGGTCATTGGAAATTTCGAGATTTTTCGAAGTTTTCTCGATATTCCGAACCGTGTTGAGATTGCTGATGTTGTGGTTGATTTTGAGACCCACTGGATACCTCATTACAAAACAGTAAATAATATTTGCTTCAGGGCATACTTCCCCGTTTCTATGATCGGCTGAATTTCTTAAATCTTTAGGGGAAAATGAATCCTCTGGAAATATGTCTTGAAAGACTGCCAACTTTCATGGATTCTGATACAGGGGATTGAATTGAATAGAAACAAAGTGAATGGGATGAAACGAACATGAAGTATATTTTTCTTTTTTTGATATTCATGGTGGGCAGTTTTGTAGAGTATGGATGGCAGGATGCTTATGCAGAAACTCCAACAGTATATAAGGGATCCACGGAACAATTTCGAGCAGTGCTTCAATCGGAACAAAAAGGCTCTTTTCTTGAACGTTTGAAGCAAAAAGGAGAGTTGATTTATGGTCCCCTTTATGCCTATGGAAACAATCAGGAATTACTGGTTTCATTTGGATTGGAAATGTCAGAGTCCTTGCGTTGGGGGTTTTCTGAAACAGAAAGTGGAGGAAAAATATATTTAGCTGCCGGGATTAACCGCATTGTGGGGCCCTGGTATGATGAATTGTCAGAAGGATTCGACCAGTTTGAAGGTTTTCGGAATTTTAGTAAAAACATTGCTGCCAGTCGTTGGCCTCAGATGGGAGAAGCAGGAAAGTATCGAGTTGGTTTTGGCAGTTGCTTGCGAGAAGATCTGGATCCCAAACAAAAGATTTTTAATCATGTTCACAAGCAAGCCCCTCATGCGTTTATGTTGATCGGGGACACTGTCTACAATGATTTACCGAGTTCGTTCACGGACACAACACGCATGAAGCTGGATGTGAAGTACAATCGCCAATTGGCGGTTCGTCGCTTTAAAGATTTTTATACGAGTGTCCCACTTTACGCAGTGTGGGATGACCATGATTTTTGGATCAATAATGCCGATAGAAAAATGGTGTCTTCGGAGGAACGTCAATGGTCCAGAGACTTGTTCACTTCTATTTTCCCCAATGGTGTTTATGGGGAGCAGGAGCAGGGAATTTATTTTAAATGGTCTTTGGGCGATGTGGATTTTCTGATGCTGGATACTCGGTGGTTTCGCATTAAAAAGAAGAAACAGATGCTGGGAAAACAACAGAATGAATGGTTGCGTGAGCAGCTTCTGGCCAGTCAGGCAACCTTCAAAGTTCTTGTTTCCAGTGTGCAATGGCATGAAAAAGGCGGCAAAGACAGTTGGGGGGGGTACCTGGCAGAACGAAATGCTATCTTTGAATTTATCTTTGAAAATAAAATCAATGGGGTTTTCTTGTTATCAGGTGATGCTCACCATGGAGCCGCTTATCAACTTGAGCCGGATTTGAAAAATTCGGGCTATCCTCTGATTGAATTTACCAGCAGTTCTATGGCAGTGGAGCCTAAAAAAAAGAAGCTGGTGAAAACAAAAGAAATCACACAGCTTTTGAATGTCAGGGGGAAACATAATTTCGGCATGCTGGAATTTGATACAACGGCTGAGGTCCCCTATGTGGATCTGAAACTCTTTGCAGGCAGTAAAAGTAAATTGGCCAACTGGGAAGATGGCCAGCAATATTATCGTATTTTTAGCCATGATTTGAGCATGACCCATCTGTCTTCTGAGACTCCAATTTTGATAGAGGCCTCATCTCAAAACCCAAGTGAAGACACACATCAAGAAACCCCTGTCTCTTCCCTTCAAAGTGAGAAGCAGACAAATCCTGTGCAGACTGTTCTAAAAAAGCCCAACCCTCCTTCAAGTAGAATTTCAGATCCAGGTGCGCCTCCAACATATAAAATGACTGAGATAGATCAACCGGAGCTGGGAACAGAATGCCCTGAAGCTCCTATATTTACAGTAGAGCGTCTTCGGCAAAAAGCCTTGAGTGATGCGCAGATCAGGCAGGTCTGTTATGGGAAACAGGCAAACTGATGAGCATGGTTGTACCGTTAGCTGCTTGACCTGCTCCAGTGGTGCTGGATACTTCTATCGTTCCCTGGTGTTCCTGGATGATACCATGACAAATTGACAGCCCTAATCCAGTACCTTCTCCTGGTTCTTTGGTTGTGAAAAAAGGGTCAAAAATTTTTTCTTTTTGATTTCTTGCTATTCCGGTCCCATTATCCTCAAACGCAATGATGACTCTTTTCTCATTTTTTTGTGTGGTGATGGTAATTTTTGCGTCTTCTTGATCTTTAAGGGCATCTCTGGCATTGGTGAGCATGTTCAGAAAAACCTGTTCTAATTGATTGGGATTTCCTAAGATGCTGGGTAAATCGGCCTGATAGTTTTTCTCCACTCGTATATTCCGGTCTTGCAGTTGTTGTTTTAACAAGACGAAGCTATTCTCGATGACATCTTCGATATGAACAGGAACAAAAGGATCGTCTTTAGCTTGACGGGAAAACACCCTCAAGTGATCAATAATTTTCATCATACGATCTGTTGCCCCAATGATTTCTTTTAATGTTGCAAAGGCCGATTGGGAATTGAATTTATCAAATCCTTCTCTGATTTCCAACTGAGCGGGTGTTCGAATAAACATCAGTGGTTGGTTGAGTTCATGAGCAATACCGGTGGCCAGCTCTCCAATGGAAGCCAGTTTGGCCGATTGAACCAATTTTGCCTGGGTTTGCTTCAGCTCATGCTGAAATTCAATCCGTTCTGTGATATCAATGATTAAGGCAAAAAAGCCAACTATTGTGTCATCGACAACATGTGGTACGTACATGGAATCCATGTGTCGAATTTCCTGGTTTTGAGTAGGCAGAGAGACCATGAATCGTTCTGGTTGTCCGGCTAAAACCTTTTCTATGTGTGGTTGTACTTTTTGATAGCGTTGTTCTCCCAGGATTTCCTGTATCAATTCACCCTGGATTTCCTCAGGAGTTAGATTAAAAACCTGGGCATATTGTAAATTAACGTATTCGTAACGTAAGTCTTTACGAATATAGGCAATCAAAGCTGGAATACTATCAGTAATCAGATTTATTTTAGCTTCACTGTGGCGTAAAGATTTTTCGGTTTGTTTCCGTTGATCGATTTCCCAGCGTAAACGCTGATTGAAGAATAACAACAACAAACTCAATGCAATGGTTCCTGATGCAATGCCCAGGGCCAGCTTGACACTCCAATGGTCCCATTGAAATTTTGCTGCTTCTGGCTTGTAGATAAATCCCTCTAATGAATAATGGGGATCAATGATTTCCAAATCGGCATAGGTTTGAGCAATGTGCTCCCAGCGTCCTGGATTCATATGGCCAACTTGAACCAATTTGGGCAGAATCAATTTTTCCATTTTTTGAGCTTCGTCGGCTAAAGAGTCTCTGTTCTTTGGATACTGGGAAGCTTTGTATTGGGTCATGATTAACTCAATGAGTTCGTCAGGATGGGCCATGGCATATTCCCATCCTTTGATACTGGCTTGCCGGAAGGCTTCTGCGCGTTCTGGATGGTTTTTCAATTCAGTTTCGGAAGTGATGATAGTATCTCCGTAGAAATCAATCCCATAGGTCAGTGGTGTGATGATATTAAACTCGATACCTGCCTTATCCAGGCGGTATGGTTGATTGGTGAGATATCCAGAGAAGCCAGCGATTTTTCCAGTCATGAAATCATTGATGTTCCACTTATCGACCAACGTTGTTTTATCCAAAGAAACGCCTTCTTTGATAAACATGGCATAAATCTCTACGATGTTTTCTATTTGGTGTCCTATCCGAATGGTTTTTCCGATGACGTCCTGAGGGGATAAGATCCCAGAATCTTTTCTGGTGACAAAAACACGGGGGGAGTGTTGAAAAATAACAGCCAAGGCCACGATGGGCTTGCCTCGCAATCGGTGTAAAAGCGCTTCAGGACCTGCCAATCCATACTCTGCTTTGCCATCTGCCACGACATCCAGGGGATATAAGCCGGATTTTCCTTCCAAAATTTCTACATCCAATCCTGCTGCCTGGTAGTAGCCTTTCTCTTGAGCGGCATAAAAACCAGCAAACTGGAATTGATGATACCATTTGAGCTGTAGTCGAACTTTTTCTCCTGGAGTGGTGGGTTCGTTGTGTGGTTGGGCATGCAGGGTGTTGGTGAGTAGAAAGAAGGTGACTAGAATGAGTATTATGATTGGACGAACAACAAACATGTTTCCCCTTTCTTTGGTAGCTAAGAATGAGCCTCTGTGTCGGGCAAGGGAATTTTGACAAAGAACGTTGACCCTTGTCCGGGTGTACTGTCCACGGTGATCAAACCGCCTAGAAACTCTACCAGGTGTTTTGTGATAGCTAAACCCAGTCCCGTTCCTCCAAATTGGCGGGTATTGCTATTGTCTGCCTGCTCAAACATCTGAAAAATAGCCTCCTGACGTTCTTTGGGAATTCCAATTCCTTCATCATATACCTCAAATAGGATAAATTTTTGATCTATTGAAGCTTTTAGAGAGACGGTTTTGTTGGCTGGTGTGAACTTGATTGCATTGGTGGTCAGATTCATGAGAATCTGGCTGAACTTGGTATGATCGGATCTTATGATTTCTGGTAAATTGGGGTCATATTCATAAGTGAAGTTTAAGTCCTTTTGATCCGCCTGGATTTTATTGATTTGATAAACCTGGACAATTAAGTCATACAACTGGAATTCGTTTTCGGATATGGTGAGTTTGTTGGCCTCAATTCTGGATAACTCTAAAATGTCATTGATCAACTGGGCCATATGATCACTACTGAGTTTGATATTCTTCAAATAGTTTTGATATTTTTCTGGTATACCAATGGATGGTGCTTTGTTCAGGAACAATTGACTGAAACCAGTGATTGCATTAAGAGGAGTACGGATTTCATGGCTCATGTTTGCCAAAAATTGAGTTTTTGCCACATTGGCAACTTCCGCTTTCTGCTTAGCAGCCTCCAATTCTATTGTTCGCTCAATAACTTTTTCTTCAAGTTGCCCTTGGATTTCTCGTAATTCATGTTCAACGGCTTTACGTTTTTGAATTTCCAATTGCAATTGGTTATTGCGCTCTTCCAGTTCCTGCTGTGTCGTTGTTAGTTCTTTGATACTGTCCAATAGGTGATCAGAAATTTTATTCTGTATCTCAAGGGCATCTTTGAGTCTGCGTTTCAGCTTTTGTTTTTCCAAAGCGTTTTCTACCGCAAACGTCAATTGATCTGGGTTGTCTAATGGCTTTTTAATGAAGTCAGCAATGTCAAATTCTTGCAACAAGATATGGGCCTGTTCCAGAGTGCCGTGTCCGGTGAGTATAATGAAAGCAATATCCGGATCGATTTTGCGAATTTCCTGAATCAAGGTTTCTCCATTCATGCCGGGCATTTTCAAATCAACAATGATTAAATCATAGCATGAATCGTTGGGAAGAGAGACAAAAGAACTGGTTGTATTTAGAGGGGGGCTGGTTTGTACCTGACACTGTGCCAGGGCCTCTTGTCCATCAGATGCAGTGTCGATTTGATAAGGGGTGGGCTTTAGAATCCGCAGAACAATTTTTTGAATAATCTCTTCATCATCGACTACCAAGATTCGTGGTATGTCTCGTGGTAATGTGTCTTGAACGGATGCCATGTGTATTTTTTTCTAAGCAGGGGAGGATGCCAGGACAACATTTTCTACATAGGGGCAATGGAGAAATCCTGAAAATTCTTGTTTAATAGAATTTTTGCTAATATGTCGTATGGTACTGTATAAAATCCATTTTGTACATTTCAAAATGGATGAAATTTTGATGATGAGGTGACTAGTAAGAAAATAAAGATTTTCTAAGCATGATGGCCGATGCGACAGGTTGGATGATCTCATCCTGTTGTTTTTTATCGTATCCAAATAAATTGCCAATTTCCTGAATGAATTCGGCCTCTCTGGGAGTATATTCTTCATCAATCATTACAATTTCGACAATATATCGATAAATCTGAACACACAACCGCGCATCAAAAAAAGGATCTGGCAGCTTAAGTGGGTTTTGATGATTTTCTTGGAGGGAGGTGAGTTTTTTTTGCTCATAATTGAGCAAGTGGATGATATTTTCAAAATATTTGTATTCCCGGTAGTCTACTTTTTCATCAATATGGATGGCTTTCCAAAGCATCAGAGCGACCCAGTAACTTTGTTCTTCTGTCAGGTATTCTAACAGCCTTTGTGTGAATTCTTTCCTCCGCTCGTATTGCACCTGTTCAATCGAAATGTCAATTTCCTGAGAGGCTAATCCTAAAGCGTTGCCCACATCACCAATATAAAGCAGTCCATTGTCAGAAAGGTTACCCCCTTCTGATAAAATTTTGAGAAGATCGCGTATCAAACGGTGAGCGATTTTTGGGATGAACAGGATGGGCTCAATGGGAGATTCTTTGTATTTTTCACAAATGCTGATTTGGATTGCTTTGTTGAATACCTCATCAATCCATTTTTTGCTCATTTCAAATTGTTGGGTGACTTCAGTTTCCAGAGAAAGTGGATGGGCATCCGATGCTGTCTGGTCGGGAAGAATTTTAGTGTTTGGAAACATATTGAGGATGGTGCCTTGGGCTGATTCAAAAAAGTCAAAGATGCTTTTTTCGCAAGCCAGTTTGATTTTTTTTTGATTTCTTAATTTTCTTTTTTCTTCAAGGATAATCATAGTCAAAATGTTTCTGAAAGGTCATGAAATAATGCTTACAAGTCCGCAAACATAAAGGTCACTTCAAAAGGTAAATGGGGAAAATATGCTGTTTCCTTAACAGAAAATCCTATTTTTTGATACCATTTCATCAAGTCAATATCTTCAGAGATGATGCCAATTTCGACACGAAGAGTTCCTCGTTGTTTTGCCTGTTGGAAGGTGTGCTCTACCAATGCTTGCCCGACTCCCTTTCGGCGATTTTGAGGAGTAACGCCCAGTCTTTCCAGATAACAGAGCTGAGGATTGACATGTTCCAAAGCGACACATCCACATGGAATTTGGTTATTGTATAGAATATAATAGCCGATTCCTTTCTTCAGTGCAGACTCGATCCATTGCTCCTGACAGTTAGATGGGTGGGTCGGTGCATTTTCCAAAGTCAGCTGAAATCGTTTGGCTACATCTTGATAGGATGCACGAATCAGCTCAGTCAAAGTAAAAACGTCCGTTTGAGTGGCTTGTTTGATAATTGGTGACATTTTTAAACAGTACCTGAGAAAAGTTTTTTCCAATGATTAGATCTTTATACAGACTGTTTTGAAAAATCTTCCAGCCAGAACAGGACAGCAGGCAGGATGATTAAATCTGCCACTACGGCAACCAGAATAATGATTCCTCCAAATAAACCAAAGTAAATATTAGGGACAAAACTGGAGAGAATCAGTACGGTGAATCCACAATACAGAATAATAGAAGTAAAAACAATAGCTCGGCCTGATTCTGTAATGGCCAGGTGCATGGCCTCTTTTCGTTCGTAGCCCTCTCTCCTGCCCTTAATGTATCGTGACATCATGTGAATCGTATCATCAACAGCAATACCAAAGGTGATGGCTGCTACGATCATACTGCCAAAATCCAGAGTAACTCCCATCAAGTGCATCACTCCACCAGCGACGAGAATTGGAAAGATGCTCGGAATTAAAGAAAGGAGTCCATATTTGACAGATCTCAACAGCACGAAAAAACAGATGATGATCAGTCCAATGGCCAGAGAGAACGATGTGACCAGTCCCTGCTGGATATAGATGTCCATGTTGTTGAATAAAACAAGGTTTCCTGTTGCTTCTACCTTCAAGTCAGGAAAATGCTGCTGTTGGTGCTGAAAGACTCTCTCTATAAATTTTTTCAGATTAGCAGTGGACATATTCGTAACTCGGATAGAGATACGCATGTACCGAAAATCACTCGTTTTTAGATCAGTTAGATCTTCTTCAGGACCACTATTTTCGTAAAGCAGTAAATACTGAGCAACCAGACCTTTGGTTTGCTCTCCCAAATCTTTTGGAATCACGTATTGGGTTGGATCATCATTGTGCATGGATTGGTTCATTTTACGAATGTAATTCAAAATAGAATTGGCCTTTCCTGTTTCTTCCAGACTTTCCAAATAATTTTGAAATTCGAGTGTTCTTTGCAGGAATTTTAAGTCTTTCACGCCATCAGGTCTGCCTGAGTCAATCATCAACTCCAGGTTGAGACCTCCTCCAAAGTTTTTGTCAAAATAAAGAATATCGTTCCGCATATCAGAACCTTCCTTGAAGTAATTGACAAAATTAGCATCCACTTTCAGTTGCATGGCCACCAGTAAGGAGGCTCCCATCAGAAGGAAGCCTGCAATAGATAAGGGCTTGCGGTATTGATGGGTAAAAGGTGTTAAATTCTTTGTGATTTTTGCAATAAAGCCCGACTCTGCCAAACGTCTTGGTGTTCTGGTACTGCCTTTGACAAAAGACAGTAGTGCGGGAAGCGTTGTAACGGAAATCAAAAACGCAATGGTTACTCCAATTGCGGCGATATATCCATATTCCCGCAGTGGTTTTAGATTACTGGCAGAGATTGCTAAGAAACCAATGCTTGTTGTTAGGGACGTGTTGAAACAAGGAATCCACAAGGCCTGAATGGCTTCTTTGGCAGCATCCTTAGAAGATCTTCCTTTAGCACGCAATTGATAAAAATCCATGAGGATATGAATGGAATCTCCGATGCCAACAGCCACCATCAAGGTGATGATACTGATATTGAGGGCATTGACAGCAAACCCCAGATACCCCAGTGCTCCAACAACTGTAAAGAGAGATCCAAATATCACAACGTATGGAAAAGTGATGCCTGGTAACGTGCGGAAAGATCCGATTAAAAAGAGAAATATCAACACGAGCATTAAAGGCAGAGTAGTCGAACTGTCCTTCTGCGTGTAGGTTAAGAATTGCTCTGTAATGAGCGGGTTTCCCATCAGACGGAATTTAAAACCCTGGTCTGCGAAATTTTCCTCCAGAAAAGTACGCGTCTCTTGAACGATTTTAACGAGATGATCACTGTTATTTTTAATTTGCAGAACACGTGCTGAAATAATGGTGTGGCGCAAATCTTCTGTGATCAAAAAACCATGCACCATGTCTTCTTTCAACATGATATCCGCCATTGTCTGGTAGGTTTCTGGGTTATCATCCAATGCCTCAATGTCTTCAATCAAGTCATCAATCGCTAATGTGTCCTCTTCTGAATGAATATACTGGTACTTGGAAAGAGAAGACACTTTGGTGGAAAATTCATGCTCTTCTAAAAATTCAGTGATTTTGTGGATGACTTCCAGGGTTTCCCGGTTGAATAGATTTTTGTCCTGTGGGCGGGTTTCCAAACCAACTAACAAGTATTCATTGTCCCCAAATCGCTCTTTGAGCAAATCAAATTGAATTAGGGCCGGGTCATCGGGCAAGAACCACATTTCATTAGAGTTGTCAAAGTATAACCAACGCTTGTCAATGTTATCCTCCGTCGTGGTTTCATTTTCAAATGTGTCTTCTGTTTGCTGTGAAGCTTGTTCTGCCTGCAAACTGTGATATTCAAAAGTTTTATAGATGGGATAGATAGTAATCAATGCACTGAGAAACGTGCCTAAAAAAATAAGCATTCTTTTCTCAACAACAAATTCTGACCATGCAATAATAAATGATTTCATAAAACCTTTCTCTTCCTTAAGATTATGTTAACTCAACAGTCATGAGTTTTCAGTTATCAGTATTTTTAATCTATTTGGAAGTTATTGAACTTTAAGAAAAGCATCAAATCTGTCTAATTTACTAAAATCTTTTGATTTCAATACCTTACAGAAAACTAAAAACTGATGACTGAAAACTGATAACTCTTGAAATGTTAATAAGGGCCTCGCATATATAGTACCGTGAATTAGGTTTTGTTGGGCTTCCTCTTTGCCCATGAGACAATCTCGCGAAAACTGTCATGCTGAGCGTAGCCGAAGCATCTCAGAGGCCCTTCGACTACGCTCAGGGTGACATGGCATTCAATGTGCCAAACAAAACCAAAATCTCACTACTATATGAAACTACTTCCTGCTGATAAAATGTTTTTAACTGTTCGCGCAAGTCATCAGCAAGTGGTGGTAGATTAGTTGGGCTCACACTCTTGGAAATCAGACTAGAGATTATGCTTTTAGTTTGAAAAAGTGCAAACATTATTTTAAATCTATTGACTTTTATTTAAAATTTATTTAAACTTTGTTTAAACAATCGTTATTGCTAATAAACCTACCGAGTTTCTATTATGGATATTTCAGTAATGAATTTTTTCTGGCATAGTTTTCGGGTGTACCAAGAAATGATTTCTAAAATGTATGGGGGAATGAATCTCTTGTTTTGGCATAAGTACTGGATATCCTTGATGGAGATGTGGCCAGGAAGCCGGTTAGCCGAGCAATGTATGCCCACGTTAATGGAAGAAAAGCGTTATTTGGAGGCTCAACTGAATGAAATTCGTCAGTATATTGAACAGTACCCTAATGAAGATCCTAATATGGTAGCGCACCGCTGGATTGAACGGCATGCTGCCTCATTTCGGAGACGCTGGGCAAAAAAACACTATTGAATCCTCCCTCTCATCCGTTAATTCCCCCTTATCTTTTGCTCTCTAGCTGGAGATGAATCCAATTGGATTTGTCGCCTGCAATGCAACAGCTTGAATGGTATTTTCAATAAATTCCTTGAAAAATGCAACTCCATAAAAGTAAGTTGCTTTGTTTTTTCAATTTTCACTCATCTTTTCCCTGCACAAGGAATGATCCTGACAAAATTGCCCTAATCAATCGATTTTTACATAGAATTCTCTTTTTTGATGCTTTCCCCGGAAAAATAGGTACCTTTCCCCGGAAAAATAGGTACCTCCTCCCCATAGACAAATTCCTGAAGATTTGGTAATTGCAATTGGGTTTTCGATAGTATCGAATAGTATTTTTGCATGAACGTTGAAAGAAAAGGAGGATGAATGGAAATCACTCATCAGATTAAAGATAAGATAGGGATCTTTTGGATTGATGGCATTTTTGCGGAAAGCCAGCTCAAAAGGATTAGAAGTTATATAGAACCTTTTGTAGAGGACTCCAGTGTCGAAGGGATTATCTTTGATTTTGAGAAGGTAGAATATGTTGATTCATCGGGAGTTGGCATGCTGGTGGCCTGGTATCGTGATCTGAAGGAACAGAAGCGGCAGTTCGTCCTTTGCCGGGTGAAAACGGATATTTACAAAATGTTTGAACTGGTAGGAATCAGTGCCTTGATTAGTATTGTTGCTACTGAAAAAGAAGCGTTGGAAAGTTGTCAATAGTGATTCCTGTTTTTCATGGTACTTTCTTGTGTGAACACTTTATCATGGAGAACCCGGCAACAAAAAATTTTGATTGAGTGATTTGCCCCCCTGCTATAGAATTTTTCTTTATTTGCAAATGGAATTGCAATCAGAGACATCTTGACTTGTACTCATAATTTTCCCTATCATATTCAATTTTCGTATTATCATGTCCATTGATTGATGTTTGATGGAGAATTGATAATTCTTTGATTATCAAAACTTTTAAAGAATGGCATATGCATCGGGGAGAAAAATTTGCTGCAGGAATTGGATTGGTATTGATCCTGTTGATGGGCAGTTTGATTACTTATATGCTGATCAATTATGATGAAATCCAAGATGAGCAGTTTTACCGCACTCTCCAGCATTTTAACTCAAGAGATTCCGGTCAATGACAATTGGTCTGGTGCATCGTGAGCTTTTTTCTTAGGAACGCATTATGGAAATTAAAATCACACCAATTTCTCCAGAAGAACGTCAAAGTCCTCTAGAGGACATATCAAATATTGTCTTTGGTTCTCAATTCACCAACCATATGTTTTTAATGGAATGGGACCAGGGAAGAGGTTGGCATGATGCACGAATTGAAAAATACCATGCTCTGACTTTAGAGCCATCGGCTATTATTTTTCACTATGGACAGGAAGCGTTTGAAGGTCTGAAAGCTTATTGCACGGTGGGGGGAAAGTATGTGTTGTTCCGTCCTGAACAGAATTTTGCACGATTGAATAAGACGGCACGACGGATGTGTTTGCCTGAGCTCGATGAACAGTTCGCACTGAAGGCATTGAAACAGCTTATTGAACAGGATATTGATTGGATTCCTAAAGCGGAAGGGACGTCTCTTTATGTCCGTCCCACCATCATTGCAACAGAACCGGCACTTGGTTTGAAGCAATCGGCCAGCTTTTTATTTTTTATTATCCTCTGTCCCGTTGGACCGTATTATTCAGAAGGGTTCAATCCTGTCAAAATTATTGTTTCGGAAGAGTATACACGTGCGGCCCCTGGGGGAGTGGGAGAAGCAAAGACAGCAGGAAATTACGCTGCCAGCAATCTGGCAGAAAAAGAAGCGAAAGAAAGTGGTTTCACTCAAGTACTGTGGTTGGATGCCGTGGAGCGGCGCTATGTGGAAGAAGTGGGTTCCATGAATATCTTTTTTGTGATTAACGACGAAATTGTTACCCCTCAATTGACAGGAACGATCCTGCCTGGCATTACTCGTGATTCTGTTTTACAGGTTGGAAAACACTGGGGGTTGACAATGACAGAGCGCAAAATTTCCATTGATGAGGTCATTGAATCAATAGAAAATGGCTCATTGAGTGAGATATTTGGTTCTGGTACTGCTGCTGTTGTGTCTCCTGTCGGAGAGCTGCATTATCGTGGAAAAAAGTATGTGATCAAAGACGGCAAAACCGGACCGTTCGCTCGTCGTTTTTTTGATGAAATTGTTGGTATTCAATATGGGAAAGTGAAAGATCCATTTCAATGGCTGGAGCCCATCTTATAAACATCTCAATTGGGTTATTTATTCGTTTGGTCCTACCTCATCTCTACATTATCTATCCTTAAAGTTTATTTATTAAATAGTTATGGCGATCAATAAAAGTCTGTGGACGAATCTCGTTGCAGGAGGTGTTTTTCTCATTGCATATGCAGCACCTCCCTTCTTTGGACAGTCTCATCTGGTACAATCCAGCCTTTTTGCCCTTTCAGGGGCTTTAACAAACTGGCTGGCTGTTCATATGCTGTTTGAAAAAGTTCCAGGGTTGTATGGTTCTGGGATCATTCCGAATCATTTCGAAGAGTTCAAATCGGGCATTCGGACATTGATCATGGAGAACTTTTTTACGGAAGCAAATTTTGCTCAGATCACGAAAGAAACGTTTTCTGATGATATTTCTGTGGAAGCCGTGACCGAACAAGTGGATTTCAATCAACTGTTTGATGGGTTTGTTTCCGTTATTACCAATTCTTCTTTTGGGGGGATGTTGGAAATGCTTGGTGGAGCCCAGGCACTGGAACCACTCCGTGCTCCTTTTGAAGAGGAATTTCAAAAACAGTTGGGCAAGATTCTGTCTGACTTGGATTTGAGTTCCTTGGTAAAATCAGGGACCGACTTTGAGCAGTTCCGGCCTAAAGTGGAAATGATGATTGACAAGCGTTTAGAAGAGTTGACTCCACAACAGGTAAAAGAAATTATTGACCAAATGATCCGAGAACATCTCGGCTGGCTTGTGGTGTGGGGAGGTGTCTTTGGGGCAGTGATTGGCTTATTCAGTGCTATTATCCTGGGATGATTTTCAGGATTGTACGGCTGCAATCGCTTCTGCTTCTGTATTGTAGTTGGGAATGATTTTATCCAGACTGATTGATTCAAAAATATCACGCACCAGTACATTCATTTCGCAAATAGCAAAGTTTATCTGTTTTTTTTGTGCGGTTTTGAATGCCGAAGAAATGGAGCCTAAACCAGTGGAGTCCATGTGAACAGTATCGTGAAGATTAATAATCAGTGCCTTGGGGGTAAAATCATCCAGGAGTTTGCTGGTATAAACAACCAGTTCAAAGGTACGCTTGTAGATAAAATCTCCATCAATGGATATAATACAAATATTGTCTTCAATACGATATGAGAGATTCATAATGCTTTTATGATGGAGATCTTATGATGAACGATCCTTCATGGAAAAGGGTTGTCCTGTTGATTCGATAACCGCTTGCCACAGTTTATTAGTTTCTGGATTCAAAACTTTTCTTTGTGAAGTGGCCAACTCGATGGGAACATGGGTGAATATATTGTTCCACATGCCAACGAGCATCCCCGTTTTACCAGCCATGCCTGCATGGACTGCATATTGTGCCAGAAATCGGCAAAAGACGGAATCATCCGGATTGGCTGGCACACTGCGGATGATGTAACTGGGATCAATGTATTTCAGGCTGGCAGGGACTTTTTCTTTTTTGAAATACTCTATGATCTTTTCTTTCAAAAACAGGCCGATGTTGCCCAGCCTGGTGTTTCCAGAAGCATCGGTTCCTGTGGTGGTGACATATTTTTGTCCTGCACCTTCTGCCACAATAATCACCGCGTGTTTTCTGGCCAAAAGTCGTTGCTTCAAGAGAGGTAAAAAAGCACCTTCCCCCTCTAAGTCAAAGTCTTGTTCGGGGATCAAAACGAAATTAGCATCTCCTGAAGCTAACGCCGTATTGGCCGCAATAAAGCCAGAGTGACGCCCCATCAATTTGACCAGTCCGATTCCATTATAGGTGCCTTTTGCTTCGGTATGGGCACAGGTCACTGCTTCCAGGGATTTGGAAAATGCTGTGGAAAATCCAAAGGTTTTTTGAACCATGTAGATGTCATTATCGATGGTTTTGGGAATTCCGATCACAGCAATTTTCTGGCCTCTACGCTTGGCTTCTTCATGAATGGCCAGGGCTCCCCGTAATGTCCCATCTCCACCAATGCAAAATAGAATATTAATGCCGCATTCCTGTAAGTAGTCCAGCATTTCTCCAGGATCTTGTGGGCCACGGGAAGAAGAGAGTATTGTGCCACCCATGTGTTGAATATCATCCACAGAATCCGGGGTGAGTTCATGAGGGTGATGCCCATAAGACTTGACCAGCCCCTGATAGCCATAGCGAAACCCCAAAATTCGACGCACTCCGTAATGGTAATGCAGTTCCATCACCAATACACGGATCACATCATTGATTCCAGGACATAAACCGCCGCACGTGACAATACCGGCAGATACCCATCGGGGATCAAAATATATTTTTTCCAGAGCCCCTGCCTGTTCCAAGAGCGTTGGCTGTTTCTGAAAATGGGGACCTACCATTTTTGAGTCGGCAAACATAGTTTCAAAAGTAACTACCGCATTTTCAGAAAGGTAATCTCCAGATTTGGTAGGATTCGGGATGGTTCGCTTGCCCAATGATTCAATTTTTGTGTTCATTTTTTGCTTCAACGGTTTTCTCGCAAGTGAGTTTGGATAGAAGCCCTCAGGCGTTATAAAAACGAAGAATTTGAATACTTATTTCTGATTAGCTGTACGTAGGCAAATTGGTGACATTGTATTCAATTTTATACATTTTGCAAGTAGAAGCTACAATTTCTTGTACATTAATTGATTCAATGAACATTTGATAAACCATTGAAATAAAAAAGGTTAAACCAATCATGACGTCCGAATAAGGTAGACGGTAACAGGAAATTTTTCAAGTATTTGTTGTAAAAACACCCAGTGCTTCTTCTTCGGTACGATAGATGGATACTCGGTTGACCAGACCAATTGCATCAAAAACACTATACAGGGTATCTGGCATCTGAAAGAGGGCAAAGCCGATATTTCGTGTTTTTGTCTCTTTTGAGATAGACAACATGGCTCCTATTCCAGCAGAATCCACATACTCAATATCCTGGCAGTTGATGATGAGTGCTGCGGGATAATGCTCGTTCAGCAATGCCGTGATGTATGATTTAAAGCCTTTGGTGTGGTTGATGATCAGTTCTCCCATAGGATGTATGATGAAAACTTTGTTTTTGATACAATGTGTTAACTTCATAACTCATATCCTTTTGTGTTTTACTTTATTTGGGATGTTGCCAATTTTCTTCCAATTTTGCAAGAGTTGCTCTGAAATCATCGGCTGAAGAAAAAGACGATGATTTACTGGAGTGATTGCGTGACTTTTTTTTCGTTGATGATTTTTCCTGATTGGGAGCAATCATCGAAAGACCAATGCGTTGTCGAGCCGTGTCCGCCTGTTTGACATAGACGATCACCTGCTGGCCAATGGAACATATTTCCATGGGATTTTTAATAAACCGTGTGGACATTTCTGAAATATGCACTAGCCCATCCTGGTGGACTCCAATATCAATGAATGCTCCAAAATGAGTAATGTTGGTGACGATACCACGCAGTTTCATCCCCGTTTTGAGATCATCGATGGTTTCAATGCCTTCATTAAATTGTACGGTTTGGTGATCAGAGCGTGGATCACGCCCTGGTTTTTGTAATTCTTCAAGAATGTCGTGCAGGGTATATTCTCCGGCTTGTGAAGAAACGTAATCTTCCAATGAGATGGACTGGAGCACAGAGGTATTGCCCATCAACTCATCGATGGAGATATGATGGTTTTTTGCCATTTGTTCAACAATCGAATAGGACTCAGGATGGACTGCAGAACGATCCAGTGGATTGTCACTGGTGGGGATTCTCAAAAATCCAGCAGATTGTTCAAAAATCCTGGGGCCGATCCCATCAACCTGATGAAGCTCTTTTCGTTGTTTAAAAGAACCGTGCTGATTGCGGTATCGCACGATATGTCGTGCAACCGATGGGGTGACACCTGCTACATGAGTGAGCAGTTGTATGGAAGCAGTGTTCAGGTCAACTCCTACATAGTTAACACATGATTCCACAGTGCGGGAGAGCGAACGTTGAAGTTTAGAACCATTGACATCATGTTGGTACTGTCCCACTCCAATGGATTTTGGATCAATTTTCACTAATTCTGCTAATGGGTCCTGGTATCGACGTGCAATGGAAATTGCACCACGTACGGTCAAATCGAGGTCTGGGAATTCCTCACGTCCAACTTCTGATGCCGAATAAACAGAAGCGCCTGATTCATTGACGACGACGCAGATGATAGAGGAGTCACTGGATTTCAAGAAATTTTGCACAAAGCGTTGGACTTCCCGTGACGCAGTACCATTGCCAATGGCAATGACTTGCACAGAATGGGCTTCGATTACTTGACGCAGTACCTTCTCGGAGTTCTCAATTTTATTTTGAGGAGGCACGGGATAAATGACGCCATGATCGATGAATTTTCCCGTAGTATCCACCAGTGCCCATTTGGTTCCAGTTCGGTAGCCAGGGTCCAGCCCCAATACGACACATTCGCCTCCTGGTGGTTGGAGTAACAATTGACGAAGGTTTTTAGAAAAAAGCTCAATAGATGACTCTTCTGCCTGTTGCCGTACTTCAAGACGAATATCCGTTTCAATACTGACTGACAACAGCCGGTGATAGGCATCTCGCAATGCTTGTTCCAGATAAGGGAATGTGTCAGAGGAAGCTTCTGATAGCCAATAGGGATGTAAGACCTGGTAAATTGCCTCTTCTGGAATTTCTAAAGATAATTTTAAGACGTTTTCCTTCTCGCCACGTCGTAGTGCCATGTACCGATGGGCTGGGATTTGATAAACACTTTCCTGAAAGTCATAGTACATTTCAAATTTACTGGGTTGATCCACATAGTCGGGTTTGGCCTTGGAAACAAACGTTCCTTTTTGGAAAGTCAGCTGGCGGACTGCATCACGGGACTCTGCATGTTCTGAAATGATTTCGGCAATGATGTCCTGTGCGTATTTGATCGCCTGCTCGTGTGAAAGCGGTGGATCTTCTTGCTGAACTTCTGGATTGCTCAGAAATTGCTCAATCCATTGGTCGATTTCTACTCTTTGTGTTGTGGGATTCAACAATAGTTGAGCCAGGGGCTCGAACCCTTTTTCTTTGGCAATCATCGCACGAGTTCGACGTTTGGGTTTGTATGGTAGATACAAGTCTTCCAACTGCTGTTTGGAAGATGTGGCGAGTATCTTCTTCTCCAGATCAGGGGTCAATTTTCCCTGTTTTTGAATAGACTGAAGGATGGTTTGGCGCCGCTCTTCCAGTTCTTGCAAGTACTGCCAACGATCTTGAATGGTGCCAATTTGTGCTTCGTCAAGATTACCAGTAATTTCTTTGCGATATCGTGCTATGAAGGGCAAGGTATTGCCTGCCTGTAGTAAATCGATGGTGTTTTGAGTCTGTGAAAGGGAAATGCTCAATTCCTGGGCAATTTGCTGTGTGATTTCCATAAAACCTCAGTTGTGAAACGTCCATGTTTATTGTGCAATGTAGTCACTTTAAAAAACATTTTTCTCTGTGCACTCTGTGTCTCTGTGGTATTTGAGGGTTCTGACTCTGTCAGGTTAGGATTTATCAGGTAAGACTCAAAGGCACAATGATTAACAATTATCCTAAAATTTCGGAAGAGAGACAAGAGGATTCCTTCACAGAATCATATGGTAATTGGAAAGTCATGACGATTCATGAAGTTGTTGGAAAGATAGATGCTGTTTTTTTCTGTAATTTTCTATTGCGATCATTTCTCTCGTTTTCTTCAGCAGGTAATCATTCAAACGCATTTGTTCCTGGAGACGAAGGAACAGTTTGGGATTACGGGTCGAAACCCAGTTTTTTGCATGTTCATACAGTGGGTGTGTTTTCACTTGTTCGTCTGTCAAATTGATATTCATTCCATTACAAATTGGCAGGTGCTGATTTCCTGTGAGAAGTCCCTTGTGGCGGAAGAACAAGAAGTATTTACAAAACCATTTTATTGTAACAATATCGTCTGACTGCCTGTTTTGCTATATCGAATGTGGATTTCCTATTTAACCCAAAATATGAGAATAGCAGTGAAACCCTTATTTTATTTATCATAATACCAAGTTGCGTTTAAAAAAGTGACATTCCAGAGTATTTTGTCATTCTGAGCTTGCGAAGAATCTTAATAATTTCAAAGAGATCCTTCGACAAGCCGCTTCGGCGTACCGTCAGGATGACATATTGGATACTTTTAAACGCAACTTCGTATAAATCATGATTTTGTTCCTGAAAATTCTCAAGTTATCTTTTCAGGTATTGATGTTGCATTTCATCGTCTCTCACACGAATTCAAGCACACCATCCATGTTGAAAGGTAACTATGAGTCCAAAAGAAAAATGGGATTTAATGGAGCGACACTTCCGCAAAAATGTCTGGCTGGTCAATGGTTTAACCATTGTTGTCAGGGGAGTTCTTCTGAAGCTGGTTTTTTAAGGGGATTTTCGGCAATGCATTTATCTGCCGACCGATGACAGGTTCCCTTCAGTGTCTTATCATAGTGCTGTGAATTAGGTTTTGTTTGGCATCCTCTTTAGCCATGAGATAATCTCCCGAAAACTGTCATGCTGAGCGTAGTCGAAGCATCTCAGAGACC
>JANQHV010000061.1 GCA_028282505.1 SAR324 cluster bacterium
GGAAATACAGTTCTGCTTTTCCACATCAACGAATTGTTCCCGCATTTCTATGCGATAGGCAATTCGATCGATAAATGGGATGATGAAATGAAATCCAGGGTCGAATACCCTTTGGAATTTGCCAAAACGCTCTTGAATCATATTTTGGTGATTGGGAACAAGCACCAAAGAAACCTTCAAAATAATGAGCAGTACAATGGCCAACAGGGTCAGAAATGTCATGACGATTCCTCCTTTGTGGTGTGTGAAGGCTCCATGTCTTTGGGGCACCCTTGTACCAACCAGACAAGATCAGCCCGTTCAATTAGTCTGACTTTCTCTCCTGGAGCAAATGTCCCTACTTCAGTTGTCGCAAGCCAGGTGGTTTCTCGAAAACGAATCCGTCCTTTCATATGACGATCACTGACTTCCTCCACAACTTCCACAACTTCTCCAAATGCTTCCAGGTCTTCATCAGAATCTTCAAAATAACTGTCACTGGAAAATTTCCTGGTGAGGACCCGGCGCAATGCCAAAACCAGACCAATGGAAATAATAAACCAATAGGTAAACGAATCGACAACTCCTTCAATCAATCCGGTCCAGCGTCCCAAGGCAACTATTATGGCACTGGCCCCTAAAAAGGCAACAACACCGCCTGGAATAACAATTTCAGAGATCATCAGGAGAATTCCTGCAATCAACCAGATCCAGGTGATCACATCCATGACAATTTTCTCCTATACGAAAGATGAGAGAAGACGACTGAGATGAAATATCTAGAAATACTTTAACAAGTCTTAAAGGAGAACGGAAATGTTTTGGTAGGCAAAGCTAGTCAAAATTGGTTGAAATTCTTGTTTTCTTCTTTAATATCAAATTAATAACATATTCAATGTCTTTTTATGGTCTTTGACAAAGTCGTGTTGATTGTACGAAGTTGCGTTTAAAAATATCCGGTATATTATCCTGAGCTTGCCGAAAGATCTCTTTGGAACCGGAGTATTATATCTTGGATCGCCTGGGCAAGCATACATGCTTTTATCGTCTCAATGAAAGAGGTGTCTATGAAGAGTTGGATGTGGCACAAAAAGGAGTGATTCAGTCCATAGTCTTGAAACACTTCGCTTTTCGTATTCGGGATTTGGAAGCACAACCCCCTTTTGAAACCTTGATTGATGATCCTCTCTATCAACCATTCGTCTTGAAATCTTTGCAGCAAGAGCGGCAACAAAAAGAACAAGCACTGGCAGAGATAGAACGATTACGGGCTTTGCTTCAACAAAAAAGTTGATTTACCCTCACCCCAGGTCATGTCATTTTGTGAGGAGCTGGCCTTTCAGTCTCGTGTCGTGGGCTCGATCACCTGTTCTTCAACCGCCTTCACTTCAGGCCCCACAAAGACAATGACATAGGCTTTCAGATTTTGCAACTGTCGCAAGGGTTCACTGGCTAAATATGTTTCCAACTGAGCAGTGGCTCTCTGGACGGTGTGTTCCAACTGATCCTCCTCGCTTTTTTTCAAGTATTTCAATTCAAAGGCAAACTGGTAGTTTGGAAAAAAAGGAGGACGGTAGAGCAACAGAATATCCACATACTTTTGATCGGCTTCCTGCTCGCTCTGGATGTAGTACAAATTTGCCAGAGAGGCAAAAGCGACGAACAAGACTTTGATGTATTTCTCGTTGAATTGGATGAAGTCACGGTTTGAGAGAGTTTGCAACACGCTTTCAATCAGTTGGAGAAAAGGTTGAAGCTCGTTTTTTTGAGCTAAATTCCTGACTGCCTGGCGCACATCGCTTACTTCAAAACTCAAAGCGTTTTGCTCTTTTAACCATTGCAGAAAAAACTCCCAGTACAATCCTTTGATCACAAAATTTGGAATGACAATGCGCAAATCATTGAGCTGGGCCTCCTTGATGCTGATGAAACCCATATAAAACAATAAACTGATAAAATCTTGGCGATTGAATTCGCGCTCAAAGCTAAATTGCTCGGTCAGTTGAGTGATCACAAACCCCTCATGAATCAATTGCTCGATTACCTGATAGTTTTGATTGGGATCTTTCAATTGAAACAAACGATGAATTTTACCATAATCACTGGCAATGTTGAGATCAATCAATTTTTCCGGGTATTTGCACTTGCGGCGTGGGGTGAGCTGATTGAGGAAATACAATACCATATCCGGATTATACACCCGGTCTTCTCCAGCAGAATGGAAGAGATACCCATTGTACCAGTTCCGTAAATCAGACAATAGTTTACTTTGGTCTACTTCACATTCCCTGCAAATGGGAAGAAGGAGCTGGGTGACTTCATCCTCCGTAAATCCAGCCATCTCGTTGTATTCTTCTGAAGTAGACAAGTTCAGGGCGATGTTGAATCCACTGGTCAAGCTATCCAACGTGATTGGTGTGACTCCAGTGACAAACAGCCGGTCCACAATGCCATCTCCTGTTGCTGCTTTAATGGTTTCATAGAATTTCCGCACAAAGCCGGTGCCACTGACCATTTCACTGAAACGCTCAAAATGAAAACTCAGAATCTCATTGGCAAAATGATCATATTCGTCAATCAATAGGTAAATTTTTTTGCTTCGATGGTTTGCGAAAAATTCTTTTAATGCGCTAGCGGGATTTTCACAAAGACGATAACTTTGGGTTGTTCCATCATATTTTTCTTCAAACTCTCTTATACCAATAAGGGTGTTTTTCAAAAACTCCTTTTGTGTACTTTCTGGTGTACTGGTATCGATTCGGCTGAATTCAAGTTTAAGCACATGGTAGCCGTTGACCCGAGAGGTCGGATGCTGGCCAATATAAAACGAGCCAAACAGGGAGGAAAAACGGTTTTTGTGTTCCAGTCCATAGTAATAACTGAGCATCGACACGAACAACGATTTACCAAAACGCCGCGGACGTAGAAAAAATACATACGGCGCCGGCTCGTTTTCCAATTGCTCAATATAACGGGTTTTATCCACATAATAATACCCATCTTCGATCAGACGGGCAAAATTGCTGATGCCATAAGGCAGTTTCATCGGATTTCTCCCAGTCGTGATTATCTTTTATTAAAGTCCACTAAAAACACGAAAAAGTACGAAAAAAATGTTCTTTGTAAAACTGCATTTGCCGATAATTTCTCGTGTCTCTCTCAGTGGTAGGGCAGTTTCATCTCCTTTTCAGGAGAATTGTTTATTTCTCATGAATGAAGTTATTTAGGAGGAACCATTTACCATTGTCTGACTTTGTATGAAAAATGCTTACTTTATTATCTTTTTTAGTAGTGGTTAATATTTTATCTTTGGGGTTATAAACAATAGATGATTCTATGCTACGATCAATTGTGCCGGGTTTTACATTTAAAACGTCTAACACTTCTTGCCATTTTTCATTAGAGTTCTTTAAATACCAGTACCACTTATCTTGAATTTCGAACAATGATCCTCTGTTGATAGCAATCAAACCATCTTTACTATAATTTCTGACCTCCCTTATTTCGTCGAAACTCGAATTATTCCATTTTATTAGCTCACCAATTTTTTCCCACTTGTTTTCACCAGTCTGTATAAACCACAACCATTCATAAGCCTTTTCATTTTTATTGGAATCAGCAAAATCTTGTAAACCAATAATTGAACCACTAGCCGTACTTTTAAAATCCCATATTGTTAAAGACTTTGCATTAGGAATAATATCTGTAATATTTTTCCACTGGCGGTTTTTATTTTTATAAAATATCCTCCATTTGATTTCTCGATCTTCCGAAATTCGAGTGCTAAATAGTCGGATTGCTACCCACCTATTATCAACAAATCTTTTTATTTGAAAAATTGCATCATATTTTTTTCTTACTTCATTGGAAATTGGCAGTGCATTTAATAACGGCATTAACTTTCCAGAATTCAAAATGAAATAGTGCCATTTATAGTGATTACTTCTCCTCCTGTTGTTGTTCTCTCCATATGTTTCAATCGATTTTGTTTTAACTGACAAAATTTGTTCGTTAACAGAATCAATATCAATTATTTTTTTTGTAACCTTAGGTAATACTTTACTAATTGGTTCAAACTTCATGTTTCTATGCCATACGTATAAAGACCAATTTTGTTCTTCATCAGCCAATTTTGTATACGATACAGCTAAAACATGACCATTTAGCCGGCTTCTAACCCTTAAAGGCTGCTTGTTTTCATTCGTCAAATATAAAGGTTTCCATTGATCTTCTTTATTTCTTTGAAAAAAATGCCACTCGTTGTAAAGTCCATCCTTATCTGAATCACCAAGATCTTGAATTGCTGATATACCTTTCCTGACTTCAAAAATTTTTTTGATACGTTTTGGTGCACCAATTAACTTCCAATTATTCCAACTCTTACCATCGTGGCTGTTAAACAGTATCCATTCTTTTAAATCAGATTGACCCTGTATCGGAGTTTGAACAGCAACAAAACGCTGCATTGATTCACTATTATTTGAATTAAAAATCAAGGCATTTGTACAAGCGTTAGGTAGCCCTTGCTGATGAGTTAGTAATGGGTTGGTCCAATCTGTCACTTTCACTAGATGAGACTGTTTATTGGTGCAAATTAACATATATTCAGTAGGTCGACCCAATCCCCAAGCGTTGTTCACGTTTTCCCATTTTTTTAAAAATAGCCATCCTTCTTTTTTACTAATATCGCTAACCTCCCACACTAGGCGATCTCGAAATCCTCGTACCCAAACATAATTGCCACTATTCTGCTTCGAAAAAAAAGACATGCCCCGAACTTTAATTTCTTTTGCTAGGGAATTATTTAAGGTTACAATTAAAGCAATGATAGACAACAAAATAAGGTTGCTCTTCTTCCTGATCATTTGAATACCTATAGTACCACGAATTAGGTTTTGAATGGCACGTATAATGCCAACAATTAAAACGTGAAAAATTATTTCAATAGTTTATCTTCAATGCTCTATTCCGTGTTAACAACTTTTCTAGAGCAATGGAATTTCACTATGAAGCCAGAAGATTATACTTTTTCTGAAGAAGATGTTGAGCAATTACGCCAATATGGTGATAGACAATCCGATGCCCGTCTTCGTCAACGCTTTATAGTGCTTTTGATGTTAGAAACAGGTCAAGATCGTTCCTATATTGCTTCGATATTAGGCGTAAGCCAATCCTCGATTTATCAGTGGTTGAACCAATACCTCCATAAGGGGATTGAGGCTTTAAATTCGTTTCAATATCAATCTAAAAAGAGCGCCTTATCTTCTGAACAAACAAAAGAACTGGTAGACTGGGTAAAAAAACAGGCCCGGCAATCGAGAAGTCATCGTGAGTTATGCCGAACACACCTTTAAAGTTTCCTACACTGCTGATGGAATAGGAAAACTTTTACAACGTCATGGTATCCGCAGGTTGAGGGCTAAACTCATTCCTGGAAAACCTCCAGAATTATAAGATCAGGTTCAGTTCATTTTACGCTATCACCAGCTTCGAGACTTTGAAAAATGTGATCCAGGAGTCATTCAATTTTTTATTGATGGGATGCATTTGATCCATCAAACAATACCCGATGCTTATTTGGGAGATTCTAGCGATCCCTGGATTCTTAATACTAACACCAATCGTAAACGACTTAATATTTTGGAAGCCTATCATTAACCGATACAACGTTTCATTAATCGGAGTTGCGAAGAAAACTGTGATACAGAGCGAGTCGTCCTATTTTTAGAGTGCGTTGAACAACAGTGTCCAGATCAGCATTCAGTGATTTTGCATACGGATAATGCTCTCTATTTTCATGCTGAGCTTGTACAAAATTGGCTGGAAGCACACCCAAAAATTATTCTCAATCACCTCCCTGCCTATGCCCCTAATCTCAATTTAATCGAAAGATTATGGCGATTTGTTAAAGGGAAACTGGTCAAAAACCGGTATTACGAGAAATATATGTCTTCCGAGCTAAAGCATTTCAGATCTTGAACCATTTGGACCAGTATCAAGACCAGATTGAAACATTGATCACTGAAAACTTTCAGTTGATTTGGCAACATTAATGCCATTCAAAACCTAAATCCGATTACTACAGCAATTCTCATTCTGAAACTCATTGATATGATTGCATTAAAAATGCATCGATTTGATAACCAAATGGTACGCTTTTTTTGTTCCCTAGTAAAATCCGTGCTTATAAAATATTTCAACTTTGGCAAATCAATTGAGATCAAAAATAAACCCTTATAAGATCAACAGCTTCCAGAATGAGAATTGCTTCGATTACTATAATTTCTAAAATCGTTAGTTGAGGATAAAAACTGTTTGTGTTAACAAATTTTGTTGTATTTAGAAACCTAAACTTACGCCTGCTGGTTCCACGATTGATAATAAATGTTGAAATGCCATCTTAATATTATCAGCCGTTTTATCATTCCCACTGCCTTCAACCTTAACTATCTGACCAGAATCATTATAGCTCATAATAAGCTCACCACGCTCATTTTGAGGTTTAATAATTGTGATTTTTTTTGGTTTTCCAAACTCATTATATTCAAAAACTAATTTATGACCGGGACTTTCCATTGAGACAACTCTGCCTTTATCATTTCCTTTGCCATATTTTAACGTCACTGTATCATTTTCAGAATTGTTGGCTGTTTTCAAATTACCATTGCTGTCATAAATAAAATTGCTCCAAATTGCAGCATCATTCCTCTTCATATTATCTATATTTTCACAACCAAATGTTCCTTTCGGAACCTCAGTTGAATCTTTACGAACTTTTAACACAAAAGTAATTTTGTTCAATATAGGATGATACTCGAGACAAGTAATTTCCTGTGGAGAACTCTTTTCTGTAAGAAGTCCTTTTTTTTCATCATATTTAAATGTTGTCATTTGGTCACCACGAACAATTTTAACTGGCAGGGAGCAACAACTGTTATAGGTTGTTTCTGTCCTAAATCCATTTATTATGGTGACAATCCGCTTAGTCCATTGATCACCGGTAGGTTTCTTTATCCCAATTTCATACTCATAGTAATTTCTGATAGTTTCACCGCCGAATGATTTTTTGAAAACCTCTGTAGCATAGTGAAACTTTGGGGCATTTTCGAATTCCCAATATTTGTATTCTTCAGTGCTGTTGTCGCGATTCTTTATATATGAAACCCATTGCGTGTGGGCAGAATACCCTATCACTCTGCTGGTTTCATCAGAGTAACCAATTTGAATCAAATTGTGATACTTGTCGTAAAGATACCGATATGAATTTCCCAAAACGTCTTTGCTGAAAACTAAATCACCTGATTCAGAATAATTGTAAAAAACCTTATGATTTTCCCATCCAATCTGTTTGACGAATCGCCTTCCATTTATCGTTTTCCTATATAGGCTCACTTTGTTGTTTTTGTGATCGATAATATCAATTCTATCAGAAGAACTAATTTCTGTAAGCTTTATTGGTTCTTTTTCATAGACTATTTTGATAGATTGCTGAATGTGATTCGTTATTTTTATAAGCCTTCCAAATTTATCAAACGTTTCTTCTCTTCCATCACCAAGACGTCTTATAAAACTATCTTTTGTAATTGTGAGTGTTTGGTACCCTCTGGAATTAGAAAACAAATTGACAGGATATTTTTCGAATACTAATGGAATGATTTCATCCTGACTAAAGTATTTACTAACATATCGATTCCTCGTTTCACTATCTTTTAAACGTTCTTTCAGGTGTGCTGATTCTTCTTTACTTAATGACTCAAACTCTTTAACCTTATTTACAATCCGATTAATACTATCAGAGATTTTGGTTTGATCTTGTTTTTCAGGGTTAAATATCGTTTCAGCCCCACTACCATTTTCATGAATGACTACTCTTCCATCCAGTGTAACAGTCAAGAACGTTTCATATCCTGATCCCCATCCAAAACCAAACCATCCTCTTTTAGAGGCCTTTGAATTATACGTTCTTGTTATTTCAATGGAAAATTCACCTGGCACACTCAGGTCTGTATAAGAAATATAAAAATTACCATTCTTCAAATTGACACCAGCATTGGCAACACAATTGAAGACTAAAATCATCGATATAAATACTACTTTTTTAAATATTATGTGATCCATATTAATTACTTTGACTTGTAGACCGTTCATCATCATTAAATTGCATTTTGTTGACTTGTTTTCTAATTTCTCTCTTCTTTACATCATCATAGTAAGTCTGAACTTCTTTCTTTGCGTCCTTTTCTGCAACTTTAGCTACTTTTTTCTTCCAATCAGAATCTTCCGGCTTAGCTTCAAAAACTGTTTGAATAACGTTCTGTAATGTAGATGGTATTATTGCCGATGTTTTCGGTTTTGGGGTTCTCTTCTCTTGTTGAAGGGATTTAATCTGTACTTCTAGTCTAGTTTTCTCTTGTTGAAAGAATTCAATTTTAGCTTGTAGTTCAGTTTTCTCTTGTTGAAGAGGTTTTATGATTTGAAAAAACATACCTGTTCCTGAAATCACTACAAAGACGAACAGCAAAACGAGGAAATTGCCAACTGCGATTTTCTTATTCCAAAAAATCTGCATTTGATTTCTATGAAGTAAAAAAATACAAAGCAATAAAATGACTAGTGTACAAATTACATTCAAAATTCGATTAATACCAATAAACCCAAGTATACTACAAGTAATACCTGGTAGTATCAGTAATTGTTCTATCTTTATAATTTGTTCACGAACATACTTAGGGTTGGGCAACTTATCTTCTAACACTTCTACAAATCTTTTCAAAATCATATCTTTTGGGAGAAGATGATTTCCTAATCCATGTAACCGATCCTGCAATACTGGTAGAAAGTCAGTCAGCATTCCGACAGTTAACAACAAACACTGTGTGCTTCTAAAAGATAGCATTTAGCACTAACTACTAGCGAAAAGCAAGCTTGATCAATGGTTTAAATTGACCTCTCTAGTCAAACCTTTGAGAATCATTCATCAAATCCGTTTTGACTCTTGGAACGCCCCCCATCCAGCTATCCCTCTAAAACTCATGATCGGAACAGAAAAAGGTATTTTAAATTACATTATCTACTCTATCACATGATTGGAGTCTATGACAAAGATGTGTCAGTCAATTAGGGGCACCACATAATTGACTGACACATCTTTGTCATAGACTCCAATCATGTGATAGAGTAGATAATGGAATTTAAAATACCTT
>JANQHV010000626.1 GCA_028282505.1 SAR324 cluster bacterium
CTTCTGAAATACCTGGTCTAGCTTTTCCTGACTGACCGGTTTAGAGAGGAATCCAATCGCTCCCATTTGCAAAGCTTGTTTGCTTTCATCCATTACAGAAATGAAATAAACGGGGATATGACGGGTTTCTGCGTGATTTTTCAGTTCTTCCATGACCTTCCAGCCATTGATTCCAGGCAAACCGATATCCAGGATAATAGCACTGGGTTTATAATCTTGTGCCAGCTGTAGACCGATTTCTCCATTCAAAGCTGATAGCACCTTGAATCCTCTGTCATGAGCCAGATCCAGTAAAAACTTGGCAAAGTTCACGTCATCTTCAATCAGCAGTAAAGTTTTTTCAGACAGATTGCTGTCACCCGGCACTGAAGATGTGGACGTTTCGTTTTTAGAAATGGTTGATCGATCGTCCATGATGGAAAGTGAATCAGGGAGTTCTCCTGTTTTGGTATGTTGATGGGGATTCTCCTCCTTGTCAATCGCAGAAATATGGATTGGTTCAGAGGGTGCTCTTTTTCCAACAGGTGATGCCTCTTGGCGATTTGAGATTGAGGTATAGTCTGTTATTTTTCTGTGAAGCTTTCTCTCTTTAGTAGCAACTTCCCCTTCCTTTATTTGAGGTGCCAATTTCTCTGGTAAATAGAGGGTGAAGGTGCTGCCTCCGGATTGCTGATTTGAGGCGGCCTGACTTTGCAAACCAATGCCTCCCTCCAGTAATTTTGCCAGTTCTGTTGAGATCGAGAGCCCCAGTCCAGTTCCTCCATATTTTCGGCTGGTACTGCCATCGGCTTGGCGGAATGCTTGGAAAATCAATTGCTGTTTCTCATCAGGAATACCAATTCCAGTGTCAGAAACTGAAAAAGCAATGGTACGCTCAGGTTCCAGGTTCCACTCCTGGCCATCAAAATCAGCTGTTGGGCGAGCAATTTGAAACGTAATCTGGCCTTCAGGGGTAAATTTCAGAGCATTGGAAAGAAAATTTTTGATCACTTGTTCCACACGTTGTCGATCGGTATATATAGAGTCAGGAAGTCCTTCCTGCAGTTCGGTCTTCAGATCAACACCTTTTTTTTCAGTTTGATGTATAAAATTACGATTGACATAAAACACGAAATCCTCAAGGAGTACCTCTTCGACCACCACTTCTACCCTGCCAGATTCGATTTTGCTGAGATCCAGGATGTCGTTGATCAGATTCAACAGTTCTTTGCCACTACCATGAATGGTGTGTGCGAATTCTATCTGTTTTCCCGTGAGATTGCCGTCTTTGTTGTCTCCAAGAGATTGGGCCAATAAGAGCATACTGTTCAAAGGGGAGCGCAGTTCATGAGACATGTTGGCCAGAAATTCGGATTTGTATTTGCTGCTGATCTCTAATTCACGGCTTTTTTCTTCTAAACTTTGTCGGGATTTTTCTAATTTCAGATTTTTATTTTTGATTTCCTGTTGTTGTTTTTCCAGTTCTTTCGTCCGTTCTTCCAACTCTTCATTTGTGATTCTTAGCTCTTCCTGTTGAGCCTGCAAGTTGGCTTCAGAATCTCGGAGAGCCCTGGCTTGGGTTTCTAATTCTTCATTGGACGCTCTTAACTCTTCTTGTTGCGTTTTTAATTTTTCTGCCTGATATTGAGTTGCTTCGAGTAGTTCTTTCAGACGAATGCGAAACAGGGCAGAGTTGAGACTAACGCCAATATTTTCAACCACCTGATTGATGAACTCTCTTTGGAGTTCCGTAAACTCATGAAATCTGCCGAGTTCCAGGACTCCTTTGACAACACCCTCGAATAAAATCGGTATCACTAAGATGTTGTAAACAGGAATCTCACTCACACCAGAGCGAATCATCAGGTAATTTTCCGGGATATTGGTGAGATGTATAATACGCTTTTCTCGTGCTGCCTGTCCCACCAAACCTTCACCAAAATCAAACTCATTGGAGAAATTTTTCTCTTTGGTATAGGCATAGCTACTGACCATTTTCAGAGGTTTATTTCCTTGGGATTTAGGGTTGTTCCGGTATGGAAGCCTGCGAGAACTCTCGGTAACCACATAAAACGCCCCAACTTTTGCATCTAAATGACTGGCTAAATAGATGAGAATGTTGTGTCCCAGTTCTTCCAGTTCCAGCTCACCACGCATGGCAATATTCAATTCTGCATCCCCTGTTTTAATCCAGTTTTGTTGTTCAATTTTCAGCTGTTTTTGCTCCAGGTCAAGGGTTCGTTCTTTTACCTGTTCCTCAAGGGTATTCCTTTCTTTTTCCAGTTCTTGCAGGGTGATCTCTAAAGAATCAGCCATCGTTTTGAAATGAGTGAACAACAATTGCAATTCCAGTATTTTGTATGTTGGCACACCTTCCACCTTTTTATGTTTCGACAGCAGGGAAATCAAATGCATCAATTGTTTTAGTGGTATCACTAAAAATGTCCGTTCTATCAAAACGGCAAGGAGTGTAAAGAAAAACATGAGGAAAAGGAGAATCGCCGTGACGTGAATAAACAACTCCCTGCGGCCAGTAATAAACTCGCTGTTGTCAATTTCATATTTGGCGGTGAGATTCAACTCTTCTAAAAAGTATTCTTTGGAAATGGTATTTTTTAACTGTGGACCAAAAGAGACAACCAAAGTAGGATACCGAAATAAGCTGAAATTATGCTTAAGTCCTTTTTGTTCATCACTAAAAATAGGCAGGGAAGGAACAGGAATTTCAGCGATCAGGACTCCTTTTGGGGAGTTATTGTAAATGATGGGTGTTGCAATTTGCCAAAAAAATTGGGTGCCATCATGGCTGACGTCCAGGTGCTTTTTGATTTTACCCTCCATCATCTCAGATATCCAGGGCAAGGAGGAGTAATTGAACAGAGGTGTTTCCTGGGTAGCATGGATATGTTTGCCTTCAAAATCGACTAAGACAATTTGGGGTTTGTCTCCCAACAAAGAAAAAGCCCCCATGAACTCCTTGAGACTGTCAATATTCTCATCCACTTGTGCCATTCCAATCGTTATCACAGAAAAGAAAGCATGATCTTTGAGGACTTGATGCCTGTCTTCGAGATATATCCGCAGCTTGGTTATTTGTGTGGCCATTCCCGTTTCAAGAATATTCTCTCTTTCTGTTTCTAACCTACCACCGATAATGCTCATGAAAATAGTCGTGATAGCCCCTCCCAGTGTGGTGATTGTAATAATCATGAAAATGACCAGAACCGTAGAAATAGAATAAATTTTACTACTGCTACTTTCGTTTGTTTCAGGGATTGGTGGTTCCATTGATACTCAAATGAAAAATTTAGAACTCAAATATGTATCTTGTCCTTTGAAAATGGTGCTGTTGTCCAGATTTCTTCTGTTTCTCTTCCAGAGTAACGCGGTAAAGGCAAATTACAAGTCTGTAAAGTAATCAGGTTGTTTCTTAGTCTTGTCGTTTTATGGAAAGGTTCTATGAAGCAGCAATATGACCAAGGAGAGATCGTGATACAAATGGTGGAAACAGGCTCTCGTCGTAGAGAGCCTGGATCAATTCATGTTTCTGGATTGCTTTGCTTGATTGAGAACGTACGGGTATCCGAATTGGATTGTTGTCCGTCTGATTTACGTCCTATAACCCGCCAGTAGACAATCGATTTTTTATAAGTCTTCATCAATCCTTGAGCTAGTGTTGGGAGCTCGCCAGAGAGAGGAACCAACTCTTTGTCGGCAATCCATCGTTCTCCCTGCGGCAGATCAAAGTAAACTGAGGGATCATTGAATTTATCATCGATGCCAATCTGCAATTTGAATTCCCGAAAAAGCAGGCTGTCCCATTGAAATAAAAACAGGCCTGTCTCTTCAAATTGAAATCCATCTGAGGGGATGAGGAGTTTGATATCACTCAGTTGGATAGTATCGGAAATCATTTGATTGTTGGTTTCTTTGATCTCCTTGATTAAATTAGCAGGATCAGCAGATGCCATGATTTGGTATTCTCCCAGCAACTGGTCATCGGGGAAACTGTATTCAAATTCACGGGTTGCTGTTTCTCCAGGGGCCAGTATATCGACTTTCTGAGCCGCAATGGCAGTTCGCCGGCGTGGCAGCCTCACATTGTAAAAGTCAATTTGGTATTTAATATTCCGGACAATATCACCTCCCACATTGATCAGATCCAGGCGTATGCGAAATTTTTCTCCCCGCAAGACATGCTTGGGAACAACATGCAAATTTTCCCAGCGCAGGTCTGGAGGATCAAATTCCAATTTTTTGGGAATCAATTTTGCAGTTTCTGCGTCCTCTTCTTCGACACGACCTTCTGCCAATTCTATCTCCGACTGCCGAAGGATGTAAAATTCTCGATTCACCCCTGTACTTGATTTTGCCAACATCCTTCGTGACTTGGCATCCAACACCTGAGCTGATACATGATATCTTCCTCCTTTTTGAGGGATATTGTAGCTATATAGCATTTTATATTCTCCTGAAGAAGGTATCGTGCGTGTTTCCTGGTGGAGTTTGTTGCGTTTTCCCTCCAGTTTGATTTCCAGATTGATGTGTACTCTCCGAGAAGTAGGAGATTGATTTTCTACTGATACCTGAATCAGTTGGGTATCTCCTGCCATTGGACAATCCGGGTTATCCAGGGCTTGACTCTGTAAAGCAGGATCTTTTGTTTCTACACAATTTTTAGAGAGTACAATGGAGGTGATTTCAAAATTTGATATTGATTGAGCCAATGAGACGGGTGAAAACCATAAAACCGCTTGTGTTGTTACTACCAGTATCAATGACCAATGACTGAATTTAAAATATCGCATACTTTGTTTTATATCCATACGTTATTTTCTGCAGTGAGTTCTCCCTCAGTATTGCCTGTGTTGCTCACACCACGAGGCTCTACTAAAAGAACATGACATTCTTTTTTTGCATTTGGTTTATGGGGAACCCCTTTCGGAATAACAAACATTTCTCCAGAGGATAAATGCACTTCACCATCATGAAATTCAATGCTCATTTCACCCTCAAGAACTAAAAAAACTTCGTCAGTTCCTTCATGATGGTGCCATACAAACTCTCCTTCGATTTTCACCAGCTTGAATTGATAATCATTCATCTCCGCAATGACTTTTGGAGACCAGTGCTCATGGAATTTTGTCAGTTTTTCCTTAAAATTAATAGCTGTATACGTCATATCCTCCTTTGGTAAGTGCTGATAAAAACGCTCTTTCGTTTAAAATGTCACACTATTGGAATGCACCCACTTTTAATTCTACATTCTTAATTTCACAATGACGACTACAGCCAGCAAATGCATAATCCATGCGAAGTTGCTAAAATTGGATACAAAAGAATGATTTTATGTGTTTCGTGTTTTTTGATAGAGGGAAGAAGAAAGATTGCTTGGTTGGTCGGCTTCCAATTTGCTCAATTCAAACAATTTGGCCTCTTTGAGAAAGGTCGAATATGCAGAGCTGACGGCAATAATGAATCCCTGGATTCCATCTAGAAATCCACGTTTGAGCAAGTAGATTTCTAAAAACTTGCTGATGGGTTTCCAGAGCATGCGTGGTAAGGAAAAGTTTTTGCCTTTATTGTATCGGGTTAATGCGACAATGCTGGAAAAATAATTAATGGTTTTGACCTGATCGGATAAATCACTGAAGCTCAAATGGATCAAATCTCCTTTCAAACGAATCCCTTCGCCTTCAATAATTAAATAGTCATGAGGGTTTTCGCCTCCCCAATGGGCTTTCCCTTTGCGAACCAGGCGATAGCGGGCATTGGGATACCACCCTCCATGACGTATGGAACGCTTCATGTGATAAGTCAGACGTGGAAATTTAGCCCCATGAACCGTAGGGTTGCCATTCAAAAAATCTTCAATAGACTCCCGTAATTCAGAACTGATTCGTTCATCAGCATCTAACGACAATACCCACTCTGTGGAACATTTTTCAATGGCCCGATTTTTTTGTTGAATGTGCCCATCAAAAGCGTGCTGAAAGAAATGAACTTTTTCATTGTTGCGGCAAATGGTTTCGGTATTGTCGGTGCTGAATGAATCCAGTACCACAATCTCATCAACAAAATCTTGAACTGATTGTAAACAATCGCCAATGTTTTTTTCTTCATTGTAAGTAATAATTGCAGCGGCTAGTGTGGGACGTGAACTCATGAGGCTTCCTTGTCTTTGATGGTTAATGGGGTTTGATTTTAATTTCTTCGATAATGGCTTTAACCCATTCTCCAATAATAGGGATGAATTCAATTTGGGAAAGCAGATAGATGAAAATAGAAACGACCACTGTTGCGCCAATGACTGTCCCAAATCCGATGAGGACTCCTCTCAGGAAGAAAAACAACAACAACCTTCCTAGGGAGTCATACATGGTTAACACCTTATGTGAATTTAAAATTTCTAGTTCCTGTTTTATTTGCTCAATTTCTGATAAGATTTTTTTTTGCGATGAATGATCCGTCATGGTTTCCTTACCTTGTTTATGAGATATTCTCTCTTAATTTTTAATTCTTAATTTCGCAATAGCGACTGATTATGCAAACTCAACTGAATAGTATTTTATTAGAATACCTCCGCATTCCCAGTGAAATTACCAAAGAAACTTTATTCTGTAATCATTTGGAAAAGCGTTTCAAGAAGAATGCTCCATATTTGGAATGTTATCGGCTAAATAACAATATAATTCTTCGAACTTCTCCACAATCTAATTTCCCGACCATTGGCTGGTTTGGTCATATTGATACAGTAGTGGCTCAGGAAGACCATCCCCCTCATGAATCTGAGCATCACCTTCACGGCTGCGGGGCCAGTGATATGAAAGGTGGTCTGGCGATCATGACCGCCTTACTAGAAAATCAAAAATTGATCAACGAGATTCCCATCAATTTTGTCTTTGTATTTTATGAACAAGAAGAAGGTGATTACGATCAGAATGGTTTGCAGCCGGTTCTGGAAGAATTTTCATGGTTGCAGGAGATTCAACTCGCCTTTGCACTGGAACCCACCAACAATACGGTACAGAATGGTTGTGTGGGAGGAGTACATGGACGTTTGTTTTTTGAGGGAAAACGTGCTCACAGTGCCCGCCCCTGGGAAGGAAAAAATGCCATCCATAAGGCAGGACAATTATTGATGGAACTGGACGAAAAAAAGCCAGTTGAAGTAATGTTTGGCGACTTAAAATTTTATGAGGTCATGAGTGCGACTTTAGCGCAGGGGGGAAAAGTCCGTAACGCCATTCCTGAAGAATTTATGGTCAATATCAACTACCGCTTTGCGCCTGGAAAAACCATCCAAACGGCTAAACAGGAATTGTTGGATTTTGTTGCCAGTCGGGCTCGTGTCGAATTTGTGGATGAGTGCCCGTCCGGTCCCTGTTACACCGACAACCCGTGGCTTCTCCAATTTTTGAAAGTTACGGGCCTCCCCCAAGTTGCCAAGCAAGCCTGGACCGATGTAGCGCGCCTGGCTTTGTTCAATATTCCGGCCATCAACTTGGGACCAGGTGATACCAAACAGGCACATCAACGCAATGAAAATATCAGCAAAGCCGCATTAATGGAAAATTATCAGTATTTTTTACAGTATTTGTTGAATTTTCCTGGTCATGCGTAGTGCATTTCTAATCTCCCCAATAAGAGTCAATCAAGTTTGTTGCAACTGTAATATCAAGATTAGCTGCCTGTGATTGCATATAGTCCAGTTTTTCAATGTTAGTTTCCGTTTCAGGAATATAATATTCCAATGCCGGATTCAAGTAAGCATATCTGTCTGGCAGCAACATGGCAGAAAGATCTGGTATCAGGTTAACAGAGGTGCCATTGAGCAACATATTCAGTATAGGAGATTTGCTTTGCTGATTAGTTAGCAAAGTTGGCGTATTTTCATCTTGCGAATTTATCCACTGATTAGGCCCCCACTTAGACGTATCTGAGTTAATCCATTGTGACATAAAACCAGTGCCTATACAGATTACCACGATATCATTGGGGTCAATGCCTTCATTAACTGCCATACTCACTGCTACCAAAGTTGGGTCATGGTGAACAAATGCACCATCAACATTGCCTTTGTAAGAACCAAACATCCCTCCCATAACACTACTTGAAACAACGGCATCTACGATGGGCGTCTCACGAGTAGTCGATTTATCTAAATTGCTGAGTAATAGGGGAACCCAAGGCTGACCGTTTTTACCAACGTTAAATGATGTCATGACAAACTTTTTATCAAATGAACTTAACGGGTCGTTTTCGGGATGCATTAATCTGACACCCGCAACTAAATGATCAATATTATATGCAGGTTGATTTGGGTCAGTACCAGGGTTCAGAAATGAATCTCTGACTGTTGTTTTATATGCGGTCACTATACTTTCAGGTGTCATGCCAGCAAGAATCATACTAATAATATCCGATCCAGTGGATGTACCAGCAAATAGATCGGTATTTTCAATAATGTTTGGATCATGTTGATATAAACGGGTTAACAATTCACCAATTATTAAACCACGAATACCACCACCACAAAAAGATAGAATTTTATACTTCATCACACTCTCCTTTAAATTTAGAAATAATTTAGTCAAAACCAACCAACCGAAGGAAAATCAGATGGAAGACAATCAGTTTTTCCTTTTTTCAAAATCAATGCCAGTGGAAAAGAAAGGACAATCAGATCATGATTCCGTGCCTGGGGTTCTAAGAGGGTGTTTAAAAATTATGTTCCTACTGCAAAACCGCCAAAAATGGAGCGGATTTCCGGAATGCCGGACCACCAGAAATTCTCGTTAAATAGTTCAC
>JANQHV010000627.1 GCA_028282505.1 SAR324 cluster bacterium
GCAATAGCGACATTGTTAAAATAACAAAATCCCATCGCTTCTGTATTTTCAGCATGATGGCCTGGAGGGCGTACTGCGCAAAAGGCATTGTCTAACTTCTGATCTGCCACCTGATTGACAGCGTCCAGCATGGCACCCGTTGCATGCAATGCAGCTTCATATGTTTTTCCAGAAACAACACAATCCATAGATCCAAAATACTGTCGTGTATCTGCTGCACACGCTTCTTCCACTGAACGAATATAATCCAGTTCATGGACCATTTGAATTTCCCGTATTTCTGCTTTTTTTGCTTTTCGTTGCTGCAATTCATCCAGTAATGAAGTTTTTGCCATGGATTCCATCAGAAAGTGCAAACGTCCTGCATTCTCTGGATGACTCCCTGTATCATGCTGGAGGTAAATCGGGTCAAAATAGAAACCTGTACGCAAAGTCATTGCTTCCCTACCTTTCTACTAAACGGTATACTTGTTGATAATCCGAGTGGTCGATTCAAGCCCAACAGGATCAATCGTTTTCACCGCTAATGAAATTTTGTTTGCATCATTGAGAACATCCCAGAATGTTTCCGCAATCTGGTTTGCATCACCGTGCAAAGGCAATAAAAACGGAGTGCCTTCAAAAGAGGGCAATGGGTTACCATCTGCCTGGTAAGTGGTAATGGCATATCCATAACCATCAGCAATTGAGGCATAGTGAAAAAAATGATGCTCTGAATGGTCTTCACTGAATGGACTGGCCTTAATAATAGACAGCATTGCTCGCGGGTATTCTCCTTTCAGATGTAAACAACCTGAAATACGGGGAGTGAAATTAGGAGAATCCGGTTCATGAGACTGAGACAACAACGATTCCTCAAACGTTTTTCCCTGCTGTAACCCTTCATCAATCACATCCGTCTGGCTGCCATTGGTCACAATAAAACTGCTATCTCTTTCTTTCATAGCATTATAAATAATCAAAGAAGGATCTTCTACTTTGGCAGGATCAGCAGCCTGAGTTTGCAAAATACCATCGTGAGAAGTGAAAACACGGTTTCGGCTATTATTACTCCTTCCCATAATCCAATAAACCTCTATCCATTCTCCCGTATCACTTTTTCCCAGAATAATGCCCCGTCCTGGATACGCATTATTCTTAAGGCGCTGCTCCATATTTGTTTGTAAGGAATTGTTGAAATTATTATTTGCCATAGATGTGTTTTATTATGAGAGAATTTCCCGAAACTATCTCCACACTAAAACATCATCCAGAATGAGGACTGTTTTACAGAAGAATAAGAGTTTGGGGAAACCCTCCAAGATTAAGTTAACCAAATTATATTCTATTTGAATAGGTTAGAGAACAAGGCGGAGAAGTGCAAGATAAAGGTGATCAAAACATCACTGGGGTTGAAAACTTAAAAAACGGCCTGCCCCGTCACAGAAACGCAGGTTTGATTTTTTGAGTACGGGTCTCCAACCTACCTCAAAATTATTCTCCCACAAATGATTGCGAACTTCATGAAACAACTCAAAACTATCAGGATCGACCCAAAAGAAAAAATAAAATTCATTGGGAGTGTGGGCTGCCATTAGCTTTTCAATCTGGGTTTCTTGATGCCACCATTCCCCAGCCTGATCCTTTGGATGGAAATCCAGACAGTGCCAACTGGAAGAGTACACAATTAAATCAACGGTATATTCGGGGAAAGTAAATTCTGTGTTGGGAGACGAAGTATATTGTAAATCGGAGGTTAACTTTTGATAAATAGGAACACGATCCAGATAGAGAATATGGTTATCACGAACTAAAAACAAGAGGCTCGACTTTTGAGAGTAATGAGACCAGGGAATCACTATTTTTTTTGTATTACGCAAGACTTCTTCTTGTTCTTCAGGTGGCGTGTCTGCGGGATTCAACAAAGAGATGAGGGCCATGAAGACCGTCAAAATGACTAAAATACCGACATTATTGGAGACGATATCGACCAAAGAATCGAGACCTAATGGAGATCCATTCAACCTTTGTTTTCGCATGATCAACTCTCAGACTGGTAAGGAATTTCCCAGTGGGGAAGTATTGGTTCCAGGCCTACATTGATTCCCTCTACCCTTTCGATCAGAATCATCAACAATTCGGCTGTAATCACACCATCTGGATAAATCAATAACAAGGGGTAGTACTCCGTGGTTCCAAACGATTGTTTGATCTGCCGATTTTCAGTCGCTACTCTTCTGAAGTATTGGGTCAAATTCCCAGCATGAAATTGAATTTCTGCAACCAGAGAACGAAAAGAGAGGCGGTATTCTCGATTCCTGAACAAATCATAGTAGACGACTTCATCTTTCAAGCAGCGAATAAAAATAGGCTTCACGTGGGAAGGAGCCCCCACCCACTGAAACTCTATGGTTTCGGGATGCGCTTCGGGAAGGTTGGTTTCGCTGAGCAATAAAAAAGTAACCGACATGAAAGCTAAAATTCCCATGATGCACAGTAAAACACTGAGAAAAGGGAATAAGGAAATCGTCACTGTCTGACGTGCCCGCCTCATGTAGAATCCTTATGCTTAGTTATTGGTTCCACCTCCTCAAGGCTTGATGGATTACCAGCCGTATAGCTTTCTGAGGTACTTGAGTATCCAAGGCCCCGATCAGCTTCCTGGACATTCAATGGTTCGTGATTAGGACTGTCTGAGGCATGCGAGTATTCCTGAGGACGATCATTTTGCAGCACAGCTGGCTTGACCGGTTCATTCTGCAGCAATGATGACTGAACTGCCTCCGTTGAGTGTTCAGCAGATTGCTGAGCAACCTCTGTCTGATCTCCGATTTTATCTTTCGTGGCAAAAAAGGTTTCGCTAAAATCTTTCACCAATGGCTGCAATCCTTCAATTTGGTGTTTCAGACTTCCAGCATACTGTGTCATGGATTCGATGAGAGGCTCCAGGCGAGCCATCCAATTTCCAGAAAGTTGCATAATTTTGTGCATATGTTCATCAAAGGCTTCTCGTTCTACCTCTGCTCCTGGAATAATGTGTAAGTGAGGCAACACTTCTTCTAAACAATACTCTTCCATCATCAAAAGAAAATCCTCTTCTGTCTTACGAAGAAATGAGCTCATCACCATGATGGGGATTACAAACACCAACGCAAGAAACGTTGTATTAAAAGCCACTGACAATCCACTGGTTACCCCACCTAAAGCAGACCGCATCTGACTGCTAAGCTCTACCGAACTGACTGAACGAATAAAACTGGAAAACTCAGCAATGGCCTCACCAATTCCAAAAACAGTCCCAATGAAGCCCAAAATGGGAATTGCCCAAATAAACACATTCAACAACGTATAGCTGTTTTCCATCCGGTTGTAGTCCAGCTGTGCCTGGTAATCAAAAATTTTATTGATTTCCTCTTTTTTCGGAATGGCTTTAATATGATGAAAAATACGACGAACTCTGCGAAAAATAAGACTATTGGGAAACCGTTTAATTTTTTCACTTTCCAAGAATTGACTGATTTCATTCAGTTGTTCTTCCACATTCTGAACATACACGCCTTTTGCTAAAATTGCATTCATGCGTTGATGACGAAATTTTTGAAATGTCTTTGCCTGTTCCCGATAGCGCAAATATTTCAATAAAATAATAAAAAAGGACCATGAAGTGAGTCCCATGATGGTTTCGGAGATGCTCCCAGAAAATAATTCTTTGATTTGATATTGCTCAATATTCGGTAACAACAGCAAATAAAAAACTCCAGTTAGCGCAAGCCCCAGCAACAATGCTTTTAATATATCAATGTATTCTCCTGATTTCTCAATTGGCAAATATGCCCCACACTGTCGGCAATATACAGCCACTTCAGGATTGAGTGTTTTACAGCTGAGACATTTCATATCTTAAATCTCAAAAACGAAATGAACATATGTGATCCATTAACAAAAATTTGCAAAATACTATTCAATTTTAACAAGGGTCAAGACAAAGTATTGCGGGCATGATCATATTTTCGGCCAGTTGGGCAGAAACGATTTACCCTCCTTGGTAAGAGGGCGGGGCCGACCTTCAGACAGGGGAAGTTGTTGGTTATAGCACCAACCCCTCCTAACCGAAGGTTGGCCCCGCTCTCTTGGTAAGTGGAGAAACAATCTCAAGTGGTCGAAAATATGACCAATCCCAATATTACCCATGAATTTTAGCAGTGTATCATGGAAATCTTCACCATCCCAGAAAAATCCAAGAAATACTTTTTTGTTGTTAGCACCTTGATGAAAGTGAAAAATATAAGAGAAAACCATTTGCATTGCTGTTCGAGCTTGCTAAGATATTTAGTTGCTAACGTGAAATTAAAAATTAGGACAAGTATATTCTGATAGTTAGTCATATTTTCAGCCTATTATGCAAAAGCGATTTACCCTCCTTGGTAAGAGGGCCAGACCGACCTTCGGATAGAGAAAGTTGTAGGTTATAGTACCAACCCTTCCTAACCGAAGGTCGATCCCTCTCTTGAAAAGGGAAGAAACAATTTCAGGTAGCTGAAAATATGATCATGTCCGTATATGTACTGACTTTGTAACAAAATCAATGGTTTTAAAAACCATTTCTCATCGTTTCTCAGAGGATAACAACTATGGATGATTACTCTTATATGAGTAACGCAGACGTTACTGTGATTGAAGACATGTACCACCAGTATCAAACCAATCCATCTTCTGTGGATGTCAGTTGGCAACAATTTTTCAAGGGCTTTGACTTCTCACGAACACAGTATGGAACAGAAGATGACAGCGACTGTCCTGCGGCATTGGAGCAAGAAAAAGAAGCTTCCAGCCATTTCAAAAAAGAAGTGGCCGTGATCAACCTGATTGGAGCTTACCGACAACGTGGCCATCTTTACTCAACAACCAATCCCGTCCGTCCCAGGCGCACACACATGGCGCCCATTGAACTCAAAGATTTTGATCTCTCCGAGTCTGACTTGACTACAGTTTTTCAGGCAGGCATGCAAACTGGGTTGGAAAACGCTACACTCCAAGAGATCCTGGCTCATCTTCAACAAACTTACTGTCGTAATATAGGCGTTGAATTTGTCTACATGCGACCACGGGAAGCGGCCCAATGGCTCCAGAAAAAAATGGAATCCTGTCAAAACACTCCCAATTTTTCCATTGAAGAAAAAAAGCGCATTCTGCATAAACTCAACCAGGCTGTCATTTTTGAAAACTTTTTGCATACAAAATTTGTGGGCCAAAAACGATTTTCTTTAGAAGGATCAGAGAGTATCATCCCGGCGCTGGATGCCATTATCGAAAAAGGAGCCAGCTTAGGGATTGAAGAATTCGTGATTGGAATGGCTCATCGAGGACGTTTGAATGTGTTGGCTAATATTTTGGACAAAACCTACGAAACGATCTTTACGGAGTTTGAAGGAAAGGCATTTGAAGAATCCATTTTCGAAGGAGATGTGAAATACCACCTGGGATTTTCCAGTAACAAATGCACAGAGCAAGGGAAACAGGTTCACCTGACGCTCACTCCCAACCCCTCCCATTTAGAAGCAGTCAATCCTGTTGTAGAAGGCATTGTTCGTGCAAAAAGTGATTTTCGCTACAATGGAGATTTGAAAAAGATTGCTCCCATTTTAATCCACGGGGATGCCTCGATTGCAGGACAGGGAATCATTTATGAAGTCTTGCAAATGTCGACATTGGAAGGTTACAAAACAGGAGGAACCATCCATGTGATCCTCAACAATCAAGTCGGTTTCACAACCAACTATATCGATGCCCGCTCCAGCACTTACTGCACCGATGTGGCTAAAACAACGCTGTCCCCCATTTTTCACATCAATGGAGATGATGTAGAAGCGGTGACTTATGCCATCCAACTGGCATTGGAATACCGCCAACAGTTTCACAAAGACGTATTTATTGACATCCTTGGCTATCGCAAACACGGTCACAACGAGGCAGACGAACCTCGCTTCACACAGCCAATTCTTTATAACATCATTGCCAAACATCCCACTTCCCGTGAAATCTATAGCCAAAAATTGATTGAGCAGGGCAGCATCGAAGCCGATTTAGCCAAAGAAATGGAATTGCAGTTCAAAAAAGAATTGCAGGAGCGCCTGGATGAAGCCAAACAGCAGGAAGCAGCAGAACTGCCTAGTTTTCTAACAGGAGCCTGGAAAGGGATACGGATGAGTACAACAGAAGACTTTATCCAATCACCTGTAACCGGGATTGATGAGCAAACCTTAACAACCCTTGCCAACAAAATTGCAGCAATCCCTGCAGATATGAAATTTTTCCCAAAACTGAAAAAATTATTTGCAGCACGTGGCCAAATGGTCAATGAAACCCATAAAATTGACTGGGGTATGGGTGAGCTACTGGCTTACGCTTCCTTATTGCACGAACAAATTGCTGTTAGGGTGAGTGGCCAGGATGTGGAACGGGGTACATTTTCACACCGCCATGCGGTTGCCAAACTACCGGATTCGGAAGAAGAATATATTCCTTTAGAGCATATCAACAAAAACCAGGGGAAATTTACCATTTATAATTCGCTTCTGTCCGAATACGCTGTATTGGGATTTGAATTTGGATACTCAATGGCAACCCCGCACGCACTGACGATTTGGGAAGCACAATTTGGAGATTTCGCCAACGGTGCACAAATCATTATTGACCAATTCATAGCAGCTTCCGAAACAAAATGGCAACGGATGTCCGGGCTGGTTCTCTCATTGCCTCATGGTTTCGAAGGCCAGGGACCCGAACATTCTTCTGCCAGATTGGAGCGTTTTTTAGAGTTGTGTGGTGAAAACAATATGCAAGTTGTCAACTGTACCACTCCAGCCAACTTGTTTCATGTTCTCAGGCGACAGATAAAACGCCCATTTCGGAAACCATTGATTCTGATGAGCCCTAAGAGTTTACTGAGACATCCTTTGTGTGTGAGCAGCTCTGAAAATTTTACAACAGGAACACGATTCTTAGAAATCATTGATGACACTGCGACAACCAGCGAATCTGTCAAACGTGTTTTATTTTGTAGTGGAAAAATCTACTATGACCTGCTCGGACGTCAACAAGCGGAAAACCGCAAAGACATTGCCATTGTTCGGATCGAACAGCTTTATCCCATGCCAATCACTCAATTGGAAGCAATTCTTCAAAAATATGAAAATGCCAAACAACATTTTTGGGTGCAAGAAGAACCTGAAAATATGGGAGCATGGCCTTTTTTGTTGCGTAAATTTAAGCTCACTCCTCTTCATGGCATTACCCGTAAAGAAAGCGCTTCTCCGGCAACCGGGTTTGCCAAACTGCACCATGCACAACAACAGGAGTTGGTAGATAAGGCTTTTGCTGATTGATAACCGAAATCTGGCAGAGCCACAACCCAAAAATATTTGCTACAGAGCCACGGAGTCACAGAGAAAAAGATGATTTTAAAATCCATTTAATCCGCGTCCCAAAATTGTACGAAGTATTGGGATTATTCAGTTAAGAGGAAATATGAATGTTGAAGTTAAGATTCCCAGTCCAGGAGAATCCATCACCGAAGTAGAAATTGCGGGCTGGATGAAACAAGATGGAGATTATGTAGAAATCGATGACGTTTTGTGTGAAATCGAAACGGATAAAGCCACGCTACCACTTCATGCAGAAGTTAGTGGAGTCTTGCAGATTGTCATTCCAGAAGGATCTGAGGCCAGTGTAGGCGATATTGTATGCACCATTAACACCAGTGCCTCCCCCACAGAAAAAGAGGAAAAACTTCCTAAGCCAGAAACGCCAGCACCTACAGAAACTGTTCAACCAATTGCCCCCCAAAAGACTGATATTGCGGCAACTCCTAATTATGCAACCGGAGTTCCTTCTGTTGCTGCCGCAAAAATGATGGCAGAACAACAAATCCCGGCAAATGCCATTGAAGGAACAGGTAAAAGTGGCAGAATCACTAAGACCGACGTACAAGAACATCTACAAACAGTTCCAACAACAGCAATAGAACCGACTCCAGAGGTTTCACCTCCAGTTGCGGTTGCCGCAACAACTGAAAGAAGCATTCGTCGGGAAAAAATGTCGAAGCTGCGTAAGAAAATTTCAGAACGGTTGGTCGCTGTGAAAAACGAAACAGCCATGCTGACCACTTTCAACGAAGTAGATATGTATGCGTTGATGGAACTGAGAAAAAAATATAAAGAGCGCTTTCTTAAAAAATATGGAGTCAAGCTTGGTTTCATGTCTTTCTTCACAAAAGCCTGTGCAGAAGCCTTGAAAGATTTTCCCGCAGTCAATGGCATGATTGATGGAGAAGAAATCATATACCACGACTATGTGGATGTTGGCATTGCAGTAAGTGCACCCAAAGGTTTGGTGGTCCCTGTTGTGTGCAATGCTCACCTGCTCACCATTGCTGAAATTGAAGGAGAGATCATGCGACTCGCTGCCAAAGCGCGAGAAAACAAACTGACAATTGAAGAAATGACTGGAGGAACCTTCTCTATTACAAATGGAGGTGTATTTGGTTCTATGCTCTCCACCCCCATCATCAACCCCCCACAAAGTGCTATTCTGGGGATGCATAATGTCGTGGAACGTCCTGTTGCCGTCAATGGTCAGGTAGAGATTCGTCCTGTCATGTATGTCGCTCTCTCTTACGACCACCGCATCATCGACGGCAGAGAATCGGTCAGCTTTTTATACAAAGTCAAAGAATATCTTGAAGATCCAGCAAGATTGCTGTTAGGCATATAAGTGACTCAGCCACAAAGTGACACGAAGAAACACTGATTTCTGTTTTCCTTTAAAATTAGTGTTTCTTCGTGCCCTTAGTGGCTAAAATACCAGAGTAATAACAAATTAATAATAAAGGAGTTTTATGTATGATGTGACCATTATTGGCTCTGGTCCAGGTGGCTATGTGGCTGCAATCCGCTGTGCTCAGCTCGGCATGAAAACCGCAATCATTGAACGCTATTCCACATTGGGAGGAACCTGTCTGAATGTCGGATGTATTCCCTCTAAAGCATTACTGGACTCGACCGAACACTATCATCTGGCCAAGCATTCTTTTGATGTCCATGGCATTGAAGTATCAGGATTGAAAGTAGACTTAGCCAGGATGATGCAACGCAAAAATGAAGTGGTGCAACAAACCTGCGATGGGGTTCAGTACCTGATGAAAAAAAACAAGATTGATGTTTACCACGGACATGGTTCTTTTGTGAACGCTCATGCCATCGAAATTGCCAAAACTGATGGTACCAAAGACTCTCTGGAAACGGATAAAACCATTATTGCCACGGGCTCTAAACCGTCCAGTATTCCTGGTGTCGAAATTGATAAGCAACGAATTATTACCTCGACCGAAGCATTGACGCTGGAAAAAATTCCAGAAGAAATGGTCATCATTGGAGGTGGCGTCATTGGGCTGGAGCTTGGTCAGGTTTATGCGCGATTGGGAACCAAAGTAAGAGTCATCGAATATTTAAATAGCATCCTTCCCACCATGGATCGTGCTTTAGGAAAAGAATTGCAAAGAGTGCTTAAAAAAGGAGGAATGGAATTCTATCTGAGCCACACCGTGAAGAATGCTACGGTGCAAGGGGAAAAAGTCACCGTCATTGCAGACAACAAAAAGGGAGAAGAAGTCTCATTCAGTGGTGATTACTGTCTGGTTGCTGTCGGACGAAGGCCCTACACCGATAAACTAGGATTAGAAAATATCGGTATCCAGACCGAAAAAGGTCAGATTCCTGTCAATGACCACCTGGAAACTTCGGTTCCAGGCATCTATGCAATTGGCGATGTAATTCGTGGTGCCATGTTAGCCCACAAAGCAGAAGAAGAAGGCGTGTATGTTGCCGAATACATGGCAGGTCAACGACCCCATATCAATTACCTGGCAATTCCTGGAGTTGTCTATACATGGCCGGAAGTCGCCAGTGTTGGTCATACCGAAGAAGAACTCAAAGATAAAGGACTTGCCTACAAATCAGGCTCCTTTCCCTTCAAAGCATTAGGAAGAGCACGAGCCGCCAATGAAACCGATGGTTTTATCAAAGTGCTGGCTGATAAAGAGACTGATGAAATTCTGGGGGTTCACATGATTGGTGCTCGAATTGCTGATTTGATTGCAGAAGCAGTGGTTGCTCTGGAATACCGGGCTAGTGCTGAAGACATTGCTCGTATTTCGCACGCTCATCCTACTTTTACCGAAGCCATGAAAGAAGCGTGTCTGGCGGCAACAGAAAAACGCCCGATTCATCTGTAAAACACACAAACCATTTTCACTCATTTCTTTGCACTTATGTATAATTTTTGCTATTTGTGACATAGGGTATTGGAAGTCATTATTCTCAATCTATTTGGATTGAAGGGGGGGAACTTATGCCAGACCAGCAAAACCAAGTCTTATTTGAAGAGAACCAGGAAATTTTGAAGTACCTTGAAGATTCTCGTCTCTTTGGCCACCTCCCTAAGGAAATTATACAAAAGCTAGTGCCTTTGTCAGAACTGGTCCAATATCCTGGAGGAACAGCAATCCTAAAAGAAGGACAACAAAACGATAAAGTCTATTTTCTCATCCGTGGAGAAGTCGACGTTTACGTACAGGAAGAGTGGATCATTACCCTCCAGCGGACAGGAGACATTTTTGGAGAGATGAGCATTATCAGCAACAAACCATGCTTTGCCTCTGTGATTACGAAGACTCCAGTTAACCTGTTCACGCTTCGGTCTCGTGATGTGGGGCGGTATTCCGATCTCAACGCAGAAGAGTTGCAGAACATTTTATATCATCTCTTTGCAATGATTTTGACAGACAAACTAGCCTTCACCACCCATAAAGCCAAACAATTCGAAACGACAAATCAACGTTTGGATCAAACCAAGGAAGTCTTGCAACAGGCCTATGAAGAATTGGGACAACAATTGAAAGTGTTACAGAAGACAACCGTCTCCCGGGATTTTTTCAACAATGTGATCCAATCAATGATGGGAACGCTGATCGTTACAGCTCCTGATAATACTATCCAAATGATTAACCAATCCACTCTGGATCTATTAGAGTATGAACAAGAAGAACTGATTGGAAAATCCATCAAAACCATCCTTGCTGACGAGGAATTCTTCAAAGAAGCCAGCATTGATGATTTACCCTCAATAGGCAGTATTGCTTATGTCGAAGCCATTTATCTAGCAAAAAATGGAAGAAAAATTCCTATGCTGTTTTCTGGTTCTGTTATTCGTGATGAAGAGGGAAATCCCCAGGGAGCCGTGTGCAATGCCCTAGATATTACCGAACGCAAACAAGCAGAAAAAGAGCGCCGTCATCTGGAAGCTCAGTTGCGTCATTCACAAAAAATGGAAGCACTGGGCACTCTAGCAGGAGGAATCGCACACGACTTCAATAACTTATTGACACCAATTACCGGATTCACTCATTTGCTACAAAAGAAAGTCCATCCGAAAAGTAAAGAATTTGGTTTTTTACAGACAGTCGCCAATTCTGCAAATCGAGCTAAAGATCTGATCTCACAAATTCTCATTCTCAGCCGTAAAACCGAACCCAATACAGAGCTGGTGCATTTGGAATTAATCACAGAAAACGTTTTAGAATCTCTACCAGCAACGATTCCGGCAATGATTACTGTTATTAAAGAAATCAAATCCGACATTTCCCCTATCATGGCTGATGCTACACAAATCCACCAGGTGATGACGAATCTATGCATGAACGCCATTCACGCCATGCCAGAAGAAGGAACATTAACAATAAACCTGGCAAATGTAGAAAATTATCAATTTACCAACTCTGCTGGAATTATCGCACAGGGTAATTTTTTATGTTTGAGTGTCAAAGATACTGGTCATGGTATGGATCAGCAAACCTTAGAACACATTTTTGATCCGTTTTTCACCACCAAAGAAAAAGGAGAACAACGCGGAACAGGACTGGGATTGGCCGTTGTTTTAGGGATTGTGGAAAGCCATAGAGGGCATATTGAAGTGGAAAGTGAAGTCGGACAAGGGACTACATTTCGAGTTTATTTACCTGTACAAGAGAGTGAAGAAACTCCTTCCAAAAAAGTAACGCCATCTTTGTTATCTGGAGAAGAAAATATTCTATTTGTTGATGACGAGAGGATGAACATTGAAGTTACCACCATTTTACTGGAAGATCTGGGATATCTTGTCACGAGCCTGACCGACAGCCGAGAAGCATTAGAAACATTTTGCTCCCAACCCCAACATTTCGATCTCATTATCACCGACTACAACATGCCCTACATGACTGGAGTGACACTTTCTAAGAAAATCAAGGAAATCCGTCCGGATATCCCGATCATCCTTTGCAGTGGTTACACCACTATGGTTTCCAGAGAAAAACTTCAAGATTGGAGCATCGACGCTTTGATCATCAAGCCTTTCGAACAAGAAGAACTGAGCCAAATTGTGCGAAGCGTCTTGGATGAAAAAAAGAAATAATATACTTTTTCAACCTCTAACCCATTGATATCGTTGCAACCCAGGAAATTGGGTACTCCTTCCCCATATACAAATATTTCTTTTTTTGCTATGAAATCCTGGATTTTCATAAGAGCCTGTTTGATAATTTCTGTGGTTCTTTATGGATTTCAGTTTTTGTCAAAAATCATGCCAATTTTCTGATTTCTTACAACTTTGCCGGTATTTTCACAATTTTGACCACATAAAACCTGTTAATTTTAAAGCATTTCTTATAAGAACCTCTGGAATATTCACGCAGTACATGAATTTGGCGTTTATTGCTTCTTGTGAAGACCAAAGATCTAAACTTTTGTTTGAAAAAGTAACCACATTTTACCGCTCTATTTAAAGAGGAAAGAGTCTTAATTGTAATAAGTGTTCACGTTGACAGTAAGGGGGAAAAATGCAACACTTTTGTCAAAAATCGTCATTTGTAATTCTATTGATAGCCACTACCATCTCACTCATTTTTATCACCGCTTGTGGAGGGGGTGGCGGAGGAGGTGGCAGCAGTCCCCAAACACCAAAAGACTCTATTCCCGGAGAAGAAGTCGCAGAAAACACCACACAAATCACAGGAACCTTTGCCTTGGCCAGTGCTTCCAGCAGTACAGGACGATTGGTCAGTGCCACAGCAGGCGAAACTGTCAATTTGCTCGATGTGGCAGGCAATGTTCTGGCTACAACGACCACCGATGATTCGGGTAAATATTCCTTCTCTCTCGTCATTGATGAAAGTGCCTATCCCCTTTCCATCCAAGTCTTGTACAATGAGCAGGACTATTCTTCTGTCGTCGCCACGGCTGATCAGAAAATCACGCTCAATGTCAACGAAATCACCACCGCCATTGCCAAAGAATTTACGGCTAAAGAAGAAAAAACCACTGAAACCCTGGAGTTGATCGAAGAACTGGTAATGATCAACCGCTTTGGGATTAATGAAGAAGGAAAACCGAATATCCCCGCAGATACCTTTGTTCATCAAAATTTTGACGACAGTAGTTTAGGACGAACCCTGCTCAATGCCGCCGCTGAAAGTCAGATCGACTTGCTAGAAGAAGTGTCAGATGAACAACCATTACTAGCCAACGAAGAATTCCTGCAATCCTTTTCTACTGAATTACAAAACGCAGAAGAAGTCGAAGCCGTTTTGGAGGATATCGCCGAGCAACCTGGTTCCACCAGCCTCTATGAAAATTTAACTACCCTGGCTCGCACTGAAGAAGAAAGCACCACAGCTACTGTCATTGAAGAACTTAAAACCAGTGTCGAGCAGACCATCACAGAACTCCAGGAGCAAATTACAGCCTTGGAAGAACAAGTTGCTCAACTGGAAACTACTCTAGCAGAAACCACCACAATTGCAGCTGTGACCAGCACCACCACAACCACTTCTACAACCATAGTTCCAACATCGACCACGACAACCACAACTACGACCAGTACAACCAGTACTTCGACAACTACAACTACGACAACCACAACTACCACATTGCCTTTTCCCACCCAAATCACAGCAGGAGGTTATCATACTTGTGCAAGGTTAAGTGACAATCACATTTCATGCTGGGGTAGAAATAACTATGGTCAATCAGGCAGTAGAATTCTTCATGGCTCCTCAAATGATATTCGAATTATTACTGAAGATAAAGAGAACTGTACGGGATTGCTTGACAATACTCTTCCATGTCAACGCTTCGTAACAGTTGGCCTGACCATAACCACGGTGGATAGCGATGATTCAGGAGACAGTAGTAGTGACTCAGGAAATAATAGTAGCGATTCAAGCGGTAGTAGCAGTGAGTCAGGAAATAGTAGTAATGAAGAAGAGGTTTTCTTCTACACTCCGGTTTTGGTCAATAATGTTTCAAACGCCAGTCAAGTGAATGCTGGACGCTATCATACCTGTGCCATTTTGGGTGATAACACCGTTCAATGTTGGGGAGAAGATTCCTTTGGTCAGTTGGGATATTCGTCTTCCTTTATCTCTAATACGGTCTACAACATTTCAAATGCCAGTCAAGTTAGTGCTGGAGACCTTCATACCTGTACTTTGTTGAGTGATAATACCATTCAATGCTGGGGTGAAAGTGATTCTGGTCAGGCAGGAAAAAAGTTGACTTCTGATCCTTCTTTTCCTGTTTCAATTACTGATATTGTTACTGCTACCCAAATTACTGCTGGAGGTTTTCATACATGCGCTTTATTGAGTAATGGCACCATTCAATGCTGGGGGTACAACCGATCTTACCAATTGGGAGGTGGAAATCACTACTACTCTTATTCTACTCCTGTTTCAGTCACAGATATTACTAATGCTACCCAGGTCACTGCTGGACGTTATTTTACCTGCGCACTATTGAGTGACAAAACTATTCGATGCTGGGGAGCTAACGAATACGGTCAGTTAGGAAATGGAAGCACTTCTACCCCCTATTATAAAGTTGTCTCCGTCAGTGATATATCCAATGCTACCCAGATTAGCGCCGGAAGTTACCATACCTGTGCATTATTGAACAATAGGACTATTCAGTGTTGGGGAAATAATAAATACGGTCAGTTGGGAAATGGAAGTACAGAAGATTCAAGTGTTCCGGTTACAGTGGAAGGAATCTCAAATGCAACTCAGCTTACTGCTGGACATCTTCATACCTGTGCAAGATTGAGTGATAACACTATCAAATGCTGGGGATACAACTATTACGGTCAATTAGGAAACGGAGCCAATTCTAATTCGGATACACCCGTTTACGTTACTGGATTTGGTGGCTAATTCATTGAATTTAAAAGCATGTTCCGTTTTCTTGAGGGGGGAATTAATGAAAAGCAATCGTTCACAATCAATCCTGTTATTTTTCTTGGCAATTGCCATCTCACTTATTTTCATCACCGCTTGTGGAGGGGGTGGCGGAGGGGGTGGCGGCAGCAGTCCCCAAACACCAGAAGACTCTCTTCCTGGAGAAGAAGTCGCAGAAAACACCACACAAATCACAGGAACCTTTGCCTTGGCCAGTGCTTCCAGTAGTACAGGACGATTGGTCAGTGCCACAGCGGGTGAAACTGTCAACTTGCTCGATGTGGCAGGCAATGTGCTGGCCACGACGACCACCGATGATTCGGGTAAATATTCCTTCTCTCTCGTCGTTGATGAAAGTGCCTATCCCCTTTCCATCCAAGTCTTGCACGATGATCAGGACTACTCTTCTGTCGTCACCACGGCTGATCAGGAAATCACGCTCAATGTCAACGAAATCACCACCGCCATTGCCAAAGAATTCACGGCAAAAGAAGAAAAAACCACGGAAACTCTTGAATTGATCGAAGAGCTGGTGATGATCAACCGTTTTGGCATTAATGAAGAAGGAAAACCAAATATCCCAGCAGACACCTTTGTTCAGCAAGATTTTGACGACAACAGTTTAGGAAGAACCCTGCTCAATGCTGCTGCAGAGAGCGAGGTGGATTTATTAGAAGAGGCACCGGATGAACAGCCACTGTTGGCTAACGAAGAATTCCTGCAATCGTTCTCCGAAGAATTACAAAACACAGAAGAGGTCGAAGCCGTTCTGGATGAAATCGCAGAGCAACCCGGTTCTAGCAACTTGTATGAAAATCTAACCACTCTAGCTCGCACCGAAGAAGAAAGTACCACCGCTGCTACCATTGAAGAAGTAAAAACTAGCGTAGAAGAAACCATTGCCGAACTACAAGATCAAATCACTGCCTTGGAAGAACAAGTTGCTCAACTGGAAAATGCTTTAGCAGAAACCACCACACCTGCAGCCGTGACTAGCACCACCACGACAACCACGACCACAACAATTCCAACATCAACCACGACCACAACAACCACTACGAGTACCTCTACAACCAGTACCACCACTACGAGCACTTCTACAACCTTGGTTGCAACAGTGGCAACCACAACAACGAGTACCACCACTACGAGCACTTCTACAACCAGCACCACCACAACCACAACCAGCACGACCACGACAACAACCAGTACCACCACAACCAGTACCACTACCACTACGAGCACCACGACAACCACATTGGGAACTCCCACCCAAATCACAACTGGAACACTCTCTGGAGCCTGCGCTTTGTTGAATGATAATACAATTGGGTGTTGGGGATTCAATGTCTACGGACAACTGGGAAACGAAAGTGCATTTCCAGGTTCAACCACTCCTGTGTTGGTCAATAATATTTCTAACGCCACGCAAATCAACGGTGGTGGAGATCATACCTGCGCTTTGTTGAGTGATAATACTATTCAGTGTTGGGGAAGTAATTATGATGGACAATTGGGAAACGGAACTACTTCTGATTCCTCTACCCCAGTTTCGGTCAATAACATTTCTAATGCTATACAGATTCGAGCTGGAAATAGTGGTCATACCTGCGCTTTGTTGAGTGATAATACCATTCAGTGTTGGGGAAGTAATTATGATGGACAATTGGGAAACGGAACTACTTCTAACTCTTCCACCCCAGTTTCGGTTAATAGCATTTCTAATGCTACTCAAATCAGTACAGGATCTAGTCATACCTGCGCTTTGTTGAGTGATAATACTATTCAGTGTTGGGGAAGTAATTCTAGTGGACAATTGGGAAACGGAACTACTTCTGATTCCTCTACTCCCGTTGCTGTTACAAGTATTTCTAGCGCTACTCAAATTAGTAGTGGGGGTAGCCATACTTGTGCGTTGTTAAGCGATAATACCATTCAATGTTGGGGAAGCAATCTTTATAGTCAATTAGGTGATGGAAATACTTCCAATTCCTCCAGTCCTGTTACTGTCAATGGTATTTCTAATGCTACTCAAATCAGTGTAGGAATTCACCATACCTGCGCCCTATTGAATGATAGCACCATTCAATGCTGGGGAATTGGAAGTTCTGGACAATTAGGTAATGGAAATACTTCGTCCTCCTCAATCCCCGTTTCGGTTAGTGGTATTTCCAATGCCACTCAGGTTAGTTCTGGAGGCTATCACACTTGTGCTTTGTTGAGTGATAGTACCATTCAATGCTGGGGAATGCTTTATGAAAGTGGCTCAGGAAACAGTAGTCAATGGAATGTCATTTTTTCTACTGTTGACACACCTGTTTACGTTACTGGATTTGGAGGATAATTCATTGAATCTCAAAAGAATCGTTTTATCTTAAAGATAGCTGTATATATGCCGATATAAAATTTAAGGACACTGATATCTGAAATATTGACCAATCAGGAGGCCAAATGAAATCTTTTTTTTTATCCACTTACATTCCGCTCTGTCTGTTGATTGTGTTTTCCATACTTGGATGTAGTGAAGAAGGAGAGGTATGTTCAGCACTCGACATTACCTGCGACCGAAAAGCGGATGCAAAATTGACCGTCCGCTCTCCTCAGATAATAGGAGACACCCTCGAATTTAGTGCAGAAGAATCTATTTTTGATGAGTTGCAATGGTTTATCAACGACACTCACATAGCAGAATGTGATAATGACGACACTTGTAGCTATACATTTCTTGAAGAGGGAACTTACCATGTTAAAATCGTAGCAAGCGTCAAAGCTTTTTACGGAATCGTTCAGATTCCCGCAAGTAAAGACAGTAAAGAAGTTGAATTCCAAGTCATTTATCCTCCCGAATATACAGCAAATGATGAGCAAAGGTGTCGTGCTCAAGCTCAACTTCTTGGATACTATGTCGCATTTGAAGAAGGGGAATGCATTATTATGAAAACTTTTGATAGTGCCAAATGCCGATATCACGATCTCCATTCGTGTGTTACTCCCGAAGATGCTCAAGCCCTTTGCACAGGAGACTGGAGATTGCCTAAAGCCACTGAATGGAAAAAAATTCGTACATCCACCAATCAAGCAACCGATAATATGGGAATGTGTATTGTCGAATCAGGGAATTGTGACTCAAAAGATAACAGTTATCCCAATCGCTATGTATTACAAGAAACGTATCCCGATAACAAAGGAGTGGGTAGTTTTGTGGAATATACGTTCATTTTTTTTGGTGCTGAAAAAGACTATGAAGGCCATATTCGCAAATCTAAACTTGATCGAAAATACTCTGTCCGATGCTTTCGGACATTATCTTTATAGGAAAGCATGACCGGCAGGAGGCCTGAGTTAGTTTCTAAAGAAGAGAAAAGCCCATTCGTGTGTGGTTGTCATAAAGGGCTAAAGCAAAGAACAAGAAAATAAGCATTTTCCATAAGTATATCAAAGCGTTTAGACAACAATGAGTATTATCTGAATACGATTTTAGTGTTTTTGTGGGAATCCCGCCCTTTGACTCAACAAAGGATCAGGAATGCCTGCTTCTTGAAACCCTTTTTCTCTCAACTCACAAGCAGGACAGTGGCCACAGGGGGGGTATTGACCATTATAACAAGTATGGCTCCACGCTAACGCATCGAAGGCCCCCAATTTCTCAGCCAGCAAAATGGTTTCAGCTTTAGTCATCCACATGAGTGGAGTATGGATTTTCATTTGAGATTCCATGCCAAGGTTAATGGCCAATTCCAAAGCCGTGATTGTATTCTGTCGGCAATCGGGATAGCCGCTATAGTCTGTCTGACACACGCCGGTCACAAGATCCTGGATTTGTTGTTGATAAGCAAAGGCTGCGGCAAATGTGATAAAGATTAAGTTACGCCCTGGCACAAAGGTGTTGGGCAAGTTATTGTCATTCAGTTCATTTTTGACTTCTTGCTCAGCAGTCAACGCATTGCCTCCCAGCTTCTGAAAGGTATCAATGGATAAAACATGGTGAGAAATTCCTGCAATTTCAGCCACTTTTTTGGCACTTTTCAATTCAATTTTATGCCGTTGCCCATAATCAAAAGTGATGCTCTGCACCTCATCAAATTGTGACAATGCCCAGTAGAGACAGGTAGTTGAATCCTGACCTCCAGATAAAACGACTAAAGCTTTCTTCATAAGAACCTACCGGTGTTTATCCCAAGTTGCCTAATCAAACAAAGTTAAAACGACACAATATTTGTTGAAGATCCAAGTTACCTCTATCGTCTCTAGCTTTCAATTTCTAAATTTGGCATAATGGATTTTCTTTGTCTGGACAATATGCTGGATTTTGAAGAGGAGATAGACTATTTTCAACATAATAGCCCCTCTCTTCTCTTTCGATTCCTTAACGTTGGTGAGGTTATGCCAGAAATTGCTGCATTGAGTGAAGATAACCAAGCCCCGATTTTGGGCAAGCTTGAAAAACAAAAAACCTTTTCTGATTTGAGTAATGTGAAGGATGACTTTCGCACATTGATCCTGCAACAATATAAAAAGCTGACTCAAAAAGTCATCGATCATCAACCTTCACTGGAAATTCGTAGTTTATCTGATGAATCCAAAGAATTTCTGTCAAACTGGTTAGAAAGAAATAAGATCGCCCTCTTAGAAAATAAATTGATTTGCTTGGATATCCTACGAGAAGTCTTGTCGTTTAATGAAAGAACACAAAATCTGGTGCTGATTGAATTTGAAAAGATCAAACGCAGCGAAATTGAAAAAAAAGAACAAAAGCGGTTTGTAGAAATCATCAAACTAACAAAACAAGCCAATAGCCATGTCCGACCAATTATCCTCAATTCCTGTTTAGAATTTTTGGCAAGAATTTATAGAAAACTTTATAATAAGAGTCTACAAACCTCTAAAGAAGACCAAAGTGGGTCATATGAAGCTTTACATAATTTAGTGGTACAAACCTTATCCAATGACTTGAAAGCAGAAGAAATCAATACGTTTGAAACCATCTACCGCAATGTCTTCAGATTGCCGCTCGTTGTGCGTTACGGAATTCTTGAATTCATGTATTCGAAATACTCGATTGATTATTCGAATATGGAAAGTGCGGGTGGACCTTCACCACAGACATCAAGTGAGAGTAGACAACATCAATATTTAAGAGGGGCCATCGACGATCAACTCTTAGAAAAACAAAAACGCGAAAGAAAGAAACAATTACAAGCAGATAAACTGAAGAAAATTCAAGAAAAACTAAGACCTAAAGTCGCCAATGATCCTTATGTAGACCTGAAAAGAGAAATAAAGCAATTGAAAATCATCCCCTATGTAGACATGATGATTAAGAACAATTCGTTATTAAAGAAAATTGTCAATTATGCCCGTGAAGTGCATCAAGAGCAATACCATACCTTGCTGCAAGCGTTGGATAGCCTGATTTCCACCAACCAAAAAGTGGTGAATTTGACCATGGAAGAACAAAATTGTATTAAAAGCATCTATAAACGAGACAATTCTTCCAAAAAAACGGATTTTTCACAATTTATTGAGCTATTGAACAAAGTTGGAAAAGAACGCCCCGAAATGTTTAGAGGTTTTCTAAAAAATCAAATACAAATAGATAGAAGCTTAATCAAAATCGGGGTAACTCAAGTTCCATACAATGATGAGGAAGGCAATGAATATTTTGCTTTTAAAAAAGTAGAAGGGGTTTAAATCATGGAGTTGTCACACCGTATCATCAATGAAGCATGTATTGTCGACGTAGAAGGTCAATTCATCGGACATCAATCACGAGAACTTGATACCTATATTAAAACAATACTGCTACAGGGTACTGAACTCAAAATACTCATTTTAAACTTAAGCAAGGCGTTCCAAATAGATTCCGTAGGCATAGGAATCATGCTAAAATCTTATAAGGTCCTGCAAGAGAAACAGATCCAATTTGCACTTTGTCAATTGCATGATGAAATGATAGACTTTTTAAAATTTATTCGTATAGATAGCATGATTCCTATCTATGACACTGAAGAAGATGTAATAAAACGCTTGAAAGAAGAGGCTTCATGAATTTAGCCTACCGTATTGAAGATGAAATTTGTATCATCGATCTCGACGGAGAATTGATCATAGAACAAATACAAAAGTTCAAACCATATACCACTAAATTAATGTCTAATAGTAAGGCAATCATATTGAACCTAAATAGAGTCTCTCTCATTGATTCGGCCGGAATCGGTGCGGTCATGTGGACTGCGAAAATAGCGAAACAAAAAAAGCTCGAATTTGCGGTCTGTCACACACCCGATATTTTAGGTGATATTTTCAGGTCAATGGGGCTGTATGAAATGTTTTCCATATTTGACACAGAAACAAAAGCAGTGGAACACATTGTCGAAAAGCTCTCAAAATTTTCCAGTTATGCCATTTAAGGAGCATTGAAAAAATAGTCTCCCGCATTCCTAGTTTTTCTATCAAACACGCAATTTCCACAGAAATTGCATGACGTATCGCAAAAGAATTTTGATCACTTCTTTGCAACGAGGTCACTATGAGCGTAGGAAAATTAACGGGACCAAAAAAAGCAGCAATTTTACTCCTGGCCATGGGAGAAGAGAATGCGGCAGAAGTATTGAAAAACCTGGAAGAGGTGGAAATTCAGCAGGTGGGGTATTACATGACTCGTTTTACCGATGTCTCCCCGGAAGAACTAGACATGGTATTGGAAGAATTCTACCGCAAATCCGTAATCCAAGACGAGGGTGTTGGGGTCAGCGCCAGTGGTGACTTTGTGAAAA
>JANQHV010000661.1 GCA_028282505.1 SAR324 cluster bacterium
AGTTGCGTTTAAAAGTATACAATATGTCATCCTGACGGTACGCCGAAGCGGCTTGTCGAAGGATCTCTTTGAAATTATTGAGATTCTTCGCAAGCTCAGGATGACAAAATACTCTGGAATGTCACTTTTTTAAACGCAACTTGGTATAAGTACAAGCATTCACAATAAAGTACACAAATTCATAATCTTAATCTTGGACTGTGCTTCCCGACTAGCTGTCCACCTTTAATCTCAATCCCTAAATTCCCAAAGATGTAAGATTAGGATGAAGAGTCAGACTGTGACAATGAGAATTTGAATACTTATTTCTGATTAGCTGTGTACTAAGGATTGACCATATTCATTCCAACAACAGCATTCAAGAGACCTTGATCACCTATAGACTCAGTCGAGAAAAAATATCTCCTTATTTTAGAACCAAAACTTATGCCAATTTTTTGATTTTTCACAACTTTGCCCGCATTTTCACAATTTTGTCTGCATCAAGTCTGTTTTTTTTAGAGCAGTTTTTGTAAAGCTCTCACTATACTGCCTAGAGTTAGATTTTTCTAGGCGTGTTTTTTATGTATGAAATTTAATCCACTCCCATGCTTCTTCTTGTTGAGAAGGGTTTTAAAAAATGTACTCGATTGATTGAAAATTTTTTGTCTTTCCGTCTAACAATATAACTCCTGCTTTTCTACTTCATAGCTTACCACAGCGAATCAGGAAGTCAGTGTGCGAATTTAGATTAAGTTTTTCAGAGCACGATTAAGAGTATGTTGCCCTTGCCAGAATAGCAAATGACCATTTTAATGTGACGCACCAATGTGGTAACACAATCCACGGGTGGTGTAGTACATTTTTATAAAAATTCCTCATATAGGGAATAAATTCCTTATATAAGGAATAAATTTTTCATGATAGGTAAATATGAAAACTAAAAAGAGTCTTCGTCCTGGTGATAATGGAACGAAGAAATTCGTCAATAAATATGGAAATGATTTATTTTGTGTCCGCTATCGATACGACAGCGAGAGCGGAATACGGTATACAACTGTTGAATTGATAGAGGATAAAGCTCAGGTGCGGGGAACGGCACCAAAGAAAAAAATGGCAAAAATGGAGGAATATTATCCAGACGAAGATGTCAGGTTACTCAGAAAAATTTTGGAAGGACTCGATTACCTCTACAACTCTGACTCTGTAACCAGTAAATTAGTTTATACCGAGGGAGTCAGAGCAGATGACAACCATTCTGAGAATCTTCGTCTGCTCCTGGAACTCAATAAAGTGGAACAGGTGATTGATCGAATTTTCTATATTGAGGCAAAATCCCCTTATTGTCGAATCGTTTTTGATGCAGCTGGTGAGAAAGTGTTGGAGATACGGGTAACTCTCCAACAATTGGAAGACTATTTTCCAGAGAATGTGTTATTAAGAGTTCATCGTTCCTTTATCATCAATCCTGAAAGAGTGTTGTGCATACAAAAGCATAACAAGCGCAATCAAATTTGGCTCAAAGATTCCTTCAATGTAACAAAATCGCTTCCAATCACCCATACTTACATTTCTCGTCTAAAAAAATTCATCCCACCTGGTTTGTAACGTGAAAAATTATTTCAATTTTTGAGGTCTATTTTCCACAACAATTCCTCAGCAAGCTCTTCTTATTTAAGAGACTGATATTATGTGCTTTTTATAAAAATAAACCTCTGGAACCGCTCCATTCAATTTTGACGGCTCCTCGTTCACAACATCGCTATTGAAACGTTTGATTGTCAGGGTGTATATGAGAATCATCCAAGTGGATGAAAAGATACATCTTATCGTCAAACCTTCAAATATGAGGAGCTTACAATGAAAAAGAGAAAAGGAAGCTATCCCATGAAATATACCAGGACCAACATCAAATTGTTGAGTTTCATGATTATTTTAATGGGAATCTGGCTGTTAGTGAGCAGTTGTAAAGATACAAAAACAGAAACAGAGACAGTTTATGTGGATGCTGCTGAAGAAAGTGCCGGGAATGGTACCCTTCAAGAAGATACCGGAAATGGAAGCACCCCTTATCAAGAAGACAGTAATGTTGAGTTGACTGGTCTCAATGGCAATCATGCCCTTTTCAGTGGGCAACTGGGGCGCCCGGTTTCGGCCGCACGCCTGGGTGCCATTGATCCCGATCCAACGGGTCTAACGATCATTACGGATATGGATGGGGATGGCCTCCCGGATGACCAAGAATTCACCACCAACAAGTATGTGGCCGACTATCCGAGGATTGTGACCCGCATCGCTCTACCGATCACCATGGAAATTCGAGTGGATGATACCAACACAGCCAATAATTATACAGAGATCGTCGAAGACAATGATGTCAATCAAACCATCAACAATAGCATGGAAAGCAAGCACTATACTCAGTTCAATCTGAAAACCACTCCTTATGTGGTCAAAGAGAGCTTTAGTGAGTCTGGCCATCATGCCGAAGAATATGGCCACAGTAATTCTTATGAGAGTTCGAGATCTGACGAATACAACGACTCAGTAAATATCTCTATATTTGATGTTGGCGGCGGTGTGAGCAAACAAAACGCAAAATCCTCTTCCATTTCGAAAAGTTCTGCTAGTAATAGCAGGGTCGAAGACAGTTTTGAACGTTCGGCGATGACGGAAAGAACGGTTTTTGAAGACATCGGTTTCACCGATAACCTGGATCGCAATGGAGTGGAGTTTAAAGACGAAACCGTGGAAGAAATTGCTCAAAAGTTCCGCACCAGTCAGATTGGAAAAAATGAGGTAGCCGTCGGTCCAAATGCAGGAATTGTCCGGGCTTCTCTTTACATCAAAAATACGTCGGTCAATATCCCGGTGCGGGTCAGCAATATCAAAGTCACTCTTTCTTTCCGCACCCCTCGTGGTACTTTTCTGCCGGTAAAAACCTTCACACTGCGTGAAGAGGATTTCTCCATCTACAATCAGGACATTCAGGGAGGGGCAGAATTTGGTCCCTATGCCATTGAAATCGACAACCTCAACACCGCTGAAGTGAAAAAAGCGTTGGCCGGTGGGTATGTTCCCCAAATCCATGTGGTCAGTTATGACCTGACTCCCGTGGATGACTCCAATTATACCCCAGGGGTCAGCAACTTAAAATCTGTGGAAGAAGCGGCTAAGGGGCGCACGGCTCAAATCATGATTCGTGGGACAGGGATGAACGAACTGTACCGTGTCGCGGCCTTTGATATCTCAGGCTCTGGCAATTATGTACCGGGCATTTCTCTCAAAAAAGCCCTTTTTCATATTTTCCATGATCCCCTGTTGGATGAACAATGGGATCAGGTTTCCGATCCTTTGACCGTTGCTGATCATGATCTGCGCTGGAGAACGGGGGCAGAGGAACACAGCTTCACTGCCAGTCTGGACAGCCAGGGAGTTGATGGTAATTCCTGGAAGCATTTTGAAACTTATATCAAGACTTATACCGATGAATTCAATCAGGAGCATAAGATTGAAACCATCAAACGAATAAAGAATCTGGAAAAATACAACCCTTTCAACCTATCGGATAATCCGAGCTACGATCCGAATGAACGCTTCTCTCGAGATGATTTGCTCAAAATGAAATACTGGATGATTCTGCATGATGGTGAGTATTTTGAGGGTGATTTGAATGATCCCATCTGGGTCGGAGATCGTTATGAAATTGTGCTCTTTGATGCAGAGGACTTCAATACTCACTTTGACAGTACCAACTACACGCCTCTTCAGTCTCAAGAATCCATTACTCTGAATACCCGTTGGAATGATTTGAACAACCAGAAAGAATTCTCACGTTCCGTTTATTTAGGCAAGGTCATCGGTGCAGACTGGATTCATCTGGAAATCGATCTGAAAGAAACCAGACATTTGTTCGATCCAGCCACCGTGCATTCTCAATTCGGCTACCCTTATTCTTTCTGGGCGGAAGAGGCCAACGCCTGGTATGATTTCCGCTATACGTTTGATCCAGAAGAAGACAGTCCCCAAGGCATTCCACAACCCTTCACCCATCAAGCTCAGGGAGGGGTCAACAGCATGATCGTGACGATCAACCCTGCTCAAAATGCCCTGGAATATCGTATCACATTTTGTCTCTCTGGTTGTCTGCCAGCAGATGAAAAAGTAGTGGTAATCAGTGCAGACAAGTTGGAAGAGCTCAATGGGAGAGTTCCTTTGACCAGCAAAACCCTAGACTCCAATAGCCAGGAATTGGGCACAATTGCCAACGGAACTTACCAGGTTGAAGTGACGGCCTATGGCAAAGTTGCCGATCAGGAAACAGAGGGGCAGGATATTGAAGTAACCACCGAAAGCAGCAGTGGTGTGCTGAATAACGTGGTGGTCACTGCTTCCTCAGGAAGTCCAGTAGCTTTCAGTTATATGCTCAATGGTTATGTCAATCAACTGGAGTTGCGCATTGCAGAATCAATTGATGCTGAATATTATGAAATCAAAGTCTATGGGCCCTACAATTATGGATTCAGTGATCCCGACTCTCCTCTGGTTTTTACCGGACATGCCGGACAGAATTTGATCCCCATTAATAGCCCTTCGCAGGAGATCACCGACCCGGGGCTTTACAAAGTCGAAGTGACGGCCATCAATCAAACGGCCCAAACAACCGGTACGGCTTCTTCTACCTATGTGAATGTAGATTATGACCGCTTTCAATCCCAAAAAATCTATGCTCCTCAAACAAGTGATGCGACTGAAAAAGTAAATGCCATTGATCTTGAAATCAACTTTGATGATGGGCAAGGGTGGCGCCGTCTGGCTCTCTCTTCAGAGGATGCAACCGGTCAATATCTTGATGTACAGAACACTAGCTATGTCGAACAT
>JANQHV010000032.1 GCA_028282505.1 SAR324 cluster bacterium
AAAAAATTGCCTCAGCCTTCCTTAAGAGCTTGTTTGAAAAACCTGATTCTGCTGTAAAACCGCCTCATTGGCGTCTGTTTTGAGAAAATTTTCGTTAAATAACAGGTTGGTTATCCGCCTTCGATTTCTCAAAAATCGACTCAACGAGATCGATTTTTTGTGACGAACCATCTTGTCCAAACAGGTTCTACAGAGTTTTTCAAATCAAAATAATTTTTATGCTTGAACTACCAAGCGAGCATGAGAACTGAGACGATGCTGCTGAAGAAATGCTTTGAACGATTGATGAGCTTCCTGGTCTCGTTTTTCAATCAAATAACGAATAAAAGGAGGCACATCGAATTGAGGATTATGTCGCATAAAGTTTGCCACCACTTCCAAGTCTAACTGTCCAGGGGTTGAAAGTTCTCTGACGGTTAAACCATAATTTTCAAATAAAGCAACCAATCCTTCTATAGAAAATAACGTAACGCGATTAGGAGGTAAAATCGACTTGGCATGCTCTCCCAAAATTTGTAAATCAAACCCAGAAATTGTACGAGTCGTTAATACTAAAATTCCTCTAGGAGCCAAAACTCTTTTTACATGCTGGACGAATATCTCACTACGAAAAATGCCATCCAAATAATCAAAGGCACTTAACACTGAAATCGAGTGATCTGTTTGATTGGCTAATCGTTCAATAGGGGCAACTGAATTACGAAGCGACTCCTTCATCCAAAAAGGAGAATAATATTGTGCTTTTTCAAAGAATCTTTCCTGAATTATTTGTTCCAGAATCGCAGGATACTTGGTTCCTAAATCTAAATAAAATTCTCGAGGGGCTCCATACTCAACAACTGCGTCCAAAATCCAGTTAACCCTGCGATAAAAAACTTCCTGGTGCGTTTTAGATTCTAATCGTGTTAGATATTCCTGAACATAAAATTGATGAGAGGGAGATTCTTGATAATATCGATTTAAGGCCTCATTAGTTGGTATTTCACGGACATATAATGAACCACATTGGTTGCATGCCAAATAATGAAAACCGAGCTTCATAAATACTTCTGTTGATCCCTCGGCATGACAACCAGGACATGCAATTCTCTCTTCTTCATATTGGTTAGATAAATAATAAGGGATGTCTTTGTTGAGTAAAGACATATAATGAGCAAATTGTTCCTGTGGCCGCAATTCTACTTCTCTAATTTCATCAAGAGTGACCACATTTTTCATAAACTATCCTTTCGGCTTTCCCACCATTTGGGATCAGCCCGATAAATCCGATAAACCAAATCAATTGCATTGAGCGCATCTGCAGAAGACCCTATTTGTACAGGTCGATCTTTTTGAATACAATCTAAAAATTCTTCTAGTTCTCGTTCCCAGGAGTGATCCTGATCAAAAAAATAATTTTCCTCATTGGGATTTCCCATTCTTTCTTGCTCATAAGTCTTACGGGCCACTGTCAAAGATTCCCTTCCATAAGAACGAGAACCCGAAAGAATGCCATTTAAAGCAATATACCCCTCGGTAAGGGTAATTATTAAATCAAACGTATGCTTCCATTGTGTGGCAGAAGAAAGAAGCATGCCGATCTGTCCCTTCTGATTCCTCATCAGAACAAAAGCATTATCTTCCACTTCAATATCCCAAAATAATGCGTCGACAAAACTGTGAATTTCTGTGAATTCATGGCAAAATAACAGCATCAAATCCAGCATATGAATCCCTTGGTCAAGAAGGATTCCCCCGCCAGAACGCTGCATTTGATTTCGCCACTCCTTTTCAAATTCAAGAGAACCTGACTTTCCGTAGATACCTCTTACAGAAAGTACATTTCCCAAGCGTCCGCTATCAATTAAACGCTTTGCTTGAACAACAGAATCATGATAACGATGATTAAATCCGAACTTAAGTTTGAGATGTGGATTACGACGTTCTGCTGCAATCATACGGCGTGTTTCCTCAACAGTCCTGCCAGGGGGTTTTTCCGCAAAAACATGACAACCCCTATCCAAGGATTGTATCACTATCTCAGCAATAACGTCATTGGAAGTACAGACAAATACAATATGAGGAGTGCGATCTAATACAGCAGAGGGGGTTTTAAAAACAGGACACTCAGGCAAAATACTCAGGGGCAAATCAGAGAGTTCACAAACTGAATCTAACTCCAGAAGCGGCGAATTTCGAACAAGTTTTGCTCGCAGTTGACCAATTTTTCCATATCCAATAATTCCGACTTTAAACATACAGATGGAGAAGTACAGCCTAGTAAAATTTTATAAGGAAGTGAGTGTTTTTGCTAATCAGGCTACAGCCCCAATTTGTTTAAGATAATCCACAATAATGGTTTGAGAAGTTTCAACCAATGGAACACGATGTTTAAACATTTTGCCAAATCCCTTTGTGAGAATGAAATTCACCCGGTCATCAATATTCTTTTTATCCTTTCTTAACGCATTCCAATAATCATCCAGGGATTCTATGAAAAACTGATGCTGTTTGGTATTCTCTTTTACCAACGTATTCATTTTCTGATAATCGTCTTCTGACAGAAAACCCATTTGCCAAGACATATAGTTTGCCAGGCCAATCCCAAAAGTAACAGCAATTCCATGAGGCACCACATAATTTGTGACAGATTCTATTGCATGACCAAACGTATGACCATAATTCATAATATTGCGATAATCTCGATCATACTCATCAATCTCAATCACTCTTTTCTTAATGACTAAACTGTCATAAATCACTTGTTCCATGACATCAGGGTCCGACAAAGCTCTCTGATAATGATCAAAGATCTGTTGAAAGCGTCGTTCCTCATCCAAATAATGAACTTTGATGGCCTCTCCCAGGCCAGAAAGTACATCCTGTTCTTCCAGAGTTTGCAGAAAGTTCACATCAATGATGACCTTTTGAGGAGGATAGAAGGTGCCCATCTGATTTTTAAAAAGGCCGACATTGATAGAACTCTTACTCCCAATACAACTATCACACTGAGCTAATAAAGTGGTTGGATACAACACCCATTGGATTCCCCGAAAAAGAGTTGACGCAATAAAACAGGTAATGTCTTGCGTGATCCCTCCACCAATTCCAATTAACTGATAATTTCGCTTCACACCATGTTCAATCAAATACACAATGATTTTTTCAGCAGAAGCCAATGATTTATTATCTTCTGTTGCATCTAACAAATAAACAACCTGATTTTTCAGAAGAGGAGCTAATGTTTTTTGGTAAATTTGAGAGACATTCGCATCTAAAATAACAGCACTCGGCTGCTCAAGATCACTTTTTAAAGATTCTGCAAAAGCACTAACAAATTGTGCCTGATAATCCTGGATATTAGACTCAATCTCAATCGACCGTCGAACATTTTTAGAAGAGTTCATAGATTCCTTCAAATGCAATAGATTAATTCGATTTAACAGACAGACACATACATCAATGACTGACAAACCCACCATCTACTACGATGTTTTGTCCTGTGAGATACGTATTGAGATCACTGGCTAAAAAAAGTACTGTATTTGCAATCTCTTCTGGTTGAGCAAATCTCTGCAAAGGAACCTGTTGTGCTAGCTCATCTCTTTCTGCAGAAGAAAGTATATTCAATGTCAACTCTGTCATCACAAAACCAGGGGAAATAGAATTTACCAATATATTGTATGGGGCCAAGTCCAGAGCAATTCCTTTTGTAAAACCAATCAAACCAAACTTTGTTGTAGAATATACAGATCGTTTTGCCTTACTGACAACACCAAAAATTGAGGCAACATTAACGATTTTTCCCGATTGACAAGGGATCATTTTTCGTGAAACCAATTGAGTCAATAAATACACACCTTTCAAATTGACCTGCTGAAGCAAATCCCAGTCTTCTTCTTGAATTTGATCTACCGGATTGATCTTATTTACCCCAGCATTATTGATCAACACATCCACACTCGGCAAACTATCAATCCAATTGGATAAATTGTCCAGAGACTCTTTTTGAGTAAAATCAACAGCCCAGTAATGTCTTCTAGCATCTTTTGCATACTGCTGATTCAACTCTTTTATTTGCTCTTCCTGAGTTCCGGTACCATAGACTATTGCCCCTGCCTGATAAAAAGTGTCTACTAAGGATGCTCCAATTCCCCGTGTTCCTCCTGTAACTATCACCGTTTTATTGGTAAAATCTATTTCCACACTTTCCTTTATTATCAATATCAATTCGACAAGGTATAACGAACAAACCTATCTGGCTCTATTTCATCACTCATTTGGTTTGTGCTACTATGTCCATATAGTTTAATGTTTCTGAATAAGCTCTCAACATTACTTACACGAGTGACAATTTTACTTAGCGCATTATGATCTGTTCCGTAGCGAGCAAACTGATCTGTACGGGCTTTAATTTGTTCAGTGGTATAGAAAAACTCATATTGGATCGATTCTTTCAGCAAATAATTTGATAAAGAGACACTTCCATCGGATTTCGACCATCCAATAAGATCATAATCACTCACCATCTGGAGAGAAGAAACATCAGCATTCACCTGCAACAAACCGTTTAACTTTTTCTTAACAAATTCAGAGACTTGACTTATTTCGTGTTCTCGTTGCTCAATCTCTTCTTTAGTAGCGGCGTATTTCTTGGCCATATTCACACAAATTTGGGCGAGAAAATCACTCCATTCGTTTGAGCAATCAGCTAATCCCATTGCTTTGTGTTTATATATAATGTTCCCACCAATTTTTCCATTGAGCAAATTTTGATAATTCTCTTCTTCCTCAAAATACTGGATCAGCTCTTCACCAGATTCCCATAATTCTGATTTGGTTTCATCAATAAAACTTTGATACACCTTTTGAACTTTTGTTGGAGCCAGATGAATATTCTCATACAAATGCACGATAAAATCAAAGATAGTCAAACCCCATATCCTTGTATAATTAAAAAACTCATGAAAAGGTCTGCTATTATGAATCATTTCAATGATGTAACACAATCCGCGAATCCACAGATAGTCCTCAAACGGCATGTCTTTTGTTGCTATTCCAATTTCTTCGGTATCAAATACTTTTTTCCCTTCGTACTCACCAAAATTTAATGCAACAACCCTATGCTTACCTTGAATTTGAAAATTTGCCTTGTAATCTGGATCTTGAAAATCGGTCCCATACAAAAGCATAAGAGAGTAAGAACAAATTTGTGAAACTCCAGAATCCAACATTTTGCGAATCCCGGTTACAAAGGACTGCCTGGTTTCTCCTGGCAAACCGATAATCACCTCTCCTTTTGTTGCACGTCCCCGTTCATTTAAAGACTTGTTGATTTCTATATAGTCTTCCAGTTTTATGTTATCTCTTTTAATATTTTTCAAAACTGTTGAATCCATTGATTGAACAGACATATTCACTGAAAAAGTATTTCCCAGGATTTGAGTTGCTTGAATGACTCGTTCTTTTTGATTTTTTCCAGTTGTAGACATTATATGCAATGGCCACGAATATTTTTCCCTGGTTTCATATAAAACTTCACAGATTTCTTTATCTCTTGCGAACATACCAAAGTTTGTATCTGCTATATGCAAATTGACTATTCCCAATTTTTTCATAATGGGAGCAATATACTGTATTTCTTCTTTAATGCGATCCAAACTAAACATATTCATTTTATTATAGTAATCGATACCCGTATGGCAAAATGAACATCTAAACGGGCATCCCCGATTAGTTTCAAGAAATGGAGTTAATTTGCCATCAAAAAACGGGCTCAATATACCACTTAAGTAAGGCGATGGAATTTCGTCTAAATCGCGAATTCTTTTGAGAGATTCTCCTTTACAAAGCTCAATATCTGTATCCTCTCCTCGATTTTTAATAAACACACACCCTGGGATTGCTCGCTCAAAAACAGATTGTTGACTCTCTCTGCTGGTTAATACTCTTTGAATAATTTGAGAAAAAGTTATTTCTCCTTCAGATTCTACAAAAATATCTGTATTGGGTCTGGTCTTCAAAAATCTTAACTGTGTATCAGCACGATGAGGGAAGTTGGTTCCTCCCTGTACAGTGATAACATGCTTATTATATTGTTTTGCAATTCCGGCTACATGCTCTGACAGTCTGCTGTTCCAGGAATAATTACTCAGGGCAATTATATCAGGAGGAGTTTCTTTAATGGCCTCTATAATAGTTTTAGGATACTTAAAAAGAGAAATATCTATATCTTTTCCAAAAACCTTCTTTGCATAGGCAGCAATGAAACCTATATTGATAGGGATAGTATCTGACACCAGTATGATGGTATCATGAGTCAAATCTCCCATGAATATTTTCAAGGGCTTAGTGGTATTCATAATTTTGCTCCAAATTTATAAAAGCTTAATAAACCCTGTAACCATTCACCAATCTTCTGTTTGAGAATTACACAAAACCTGTATCTATTCAATACCACCATTACACAAATTAACCTATTTCTTCCTGAATTCTTCTCAACAATCTGAGAGTTTCACGGTTCAAATTCACTCTATTTTCAATCGTAGCTAGCTCTTGGGGTAAAGCCATAATCTTGATGCCCAGGTAGCTTAGATTCTGGCAATCTGCTGCCAACAAACATCGTTTTATTTGCTCAGGAGTCATCAATGCATGTTTAGTAGAAAACAGATTGTCATCCATATCAGATGGTGGCATATGAGTGTCTTTCCAAACTCCGTAAGCTGTATCCTGGTTCGAACAACCTGAAAACATCAATCCTTTCAGAAATCCAGCCTCTTTTGCCTGAAGTACATGAATCACAGGAGTTTCTGTTTGCCTTGTTTCTAAGACAGATCGTGCCCAATTAATGGTGATTCCCAGAGAAAGCTGTTCTGCCAAAGGTAGAACATTTTTTATTGCCTGAATTTCTTCCTCCAATGTTAAAAATCCTTTCTCAGGAATATGAGATTTAGAAAAAGCATCACAATGCTCAACAACCAAATCAGCTCCTTGCCAATCCCACAGAATCAACTCTTGTAAAGAACGCTGAAATGCCTCGCCAGAAGATTCTCCTGGAATTGCTGATCTTTGAGGAGCCGATACGAATTGCACAGCAATTACGCTTTGTTTACCTGTATGTTCATTAATTTGATGCACTGCTTGTTGGGCAAGTTTCATGAAATTTAACGCCAACATACGTCCTTCTGGATTGTTGGAAGCTAATCCATGCGAAGGCAATTTAGTCATCTCCTGCATGGTTCCAGGAACACAAGTGAGCACAATTTCCCATGAAGGTTCTAAATGTTCCAGAAACCATTGCTCATCAAACGGATGAAGGCTACCCCAAAAAGGGTGCTCTAGCCCGCGTAAATAAGGCAAAGATCGAATTCCCTCCCAATATTCCTCTTCCTGTGTTTGATTCCAATCAAATAGACAGGGAGAAGTCACATAGGCTCCGACAATATAACCCTTTCGAAAATTCTCAGCTGTCACTCTATCAATTGCGATACTCATCTAAAAAAACTTTGCCCAAATATTCTTTTTCATATGCTTCCGATAACCGATCCATCACATCGAGTGCATCCTTTTTAACGTCTTTCTTGACCATTTCTCTTCGCAAACGAAACTCGTCCACTTCACTTGCTGACTCAGAAGGTTGCCAGCCACACCGCTCATAAATCGGGAGATTGATACCATCTGCGATCATTCTTCGAGGTACTTTTTGTCGCTTCATTTCTTTTTTGGTTATCCAGGTCACCCTTGTTCCCAGTTCAGAAACGATTTGCTGCAAATAAGGCTCTGGTGCTAAAACAAATTTTTCAAAAGGAACGGTGATGATCTTTGCATTGTACTTAGCTCGACATCGTTGAGCGGCTTCTTCTATCCTTCGCGTCATTCTGTCAATTAAATAAACTGCTCGCTCCATGTAGGAGGAGGCCAGATAAAGCTCTTCCCATCCATGGACATAGTAAGGTAACTGCATATCCTGGTATTCGAAATAAACATTCACATTTCTAGGATTCGATGGGAGTCGTTCCATATTAAGAGCTTGCTGCTTAACCATATACAAAGGATGCCGAACGACATGAATCATGAGGACGTTTTCTTGTAATCCTGCAAAAAAAGGTTCTCCATCCGCAAGAAGATTATGAGCAGCCAGATGTAAAATAGGACGCTCTCTTTGAATTCTTTCGGGGATGATCTCATCTCCTTTCTGAAAGAAACGCACCAAGTATTTTAGAGGATTGGGAGCCCGAAATACACTGGAAAGATCTTTCCATCGGCAGTTCATCTCCCGCCCCATCATCCCATGATACAATCTGTGATCACACATCATTTTAACCCAGGCAGCAGCTGCATCCTCCGAAATCTTACCCAGTTGATGAAATCGGCAAATGAATTCAATTTCAACAGGAAAAGACATCAATTCTACCCTGTCTAAAGCGCCAACAATCGGAGATAACATGGTTTTACCACAACCAGGCTGACCGTCTACAATTACAACTTTTTGTGTCAGGACATTTTTACGGACAACCTTTGGTACTGTAGAAAAAATAGAAGTATTTTGTTCTTTTTGCATAAGAGTGTTTAAACTACCAGGCATTCAATCCTCCATCTATGATAATATTTTCTCCTGTTACATAACTAGATGCATTTGAGGCCAAATAAAGCAAGGCACAAACCATTTCATCCTGATTTGCCATTCGCCCTAAAGGGATTCTAGCAGAATATCGAGATTTGAATGTTTCATTTTGTCCACTTTCCACACCACCTGGAGTTAGAGCATTGACTCGAATTCCATGAGGTGCCCAATAAGTAGCAAGGTATTTAGTCAAACCAATCACCCCCGCTTTAGAAGCAGAATAAACCGCAGGGGTATTGATCTGTCGCTCAAGATAATAGGAGTCTTCATAAATTCTTTGATCTGGAGCCATAATGCCATATATTGACGCAGTCTGAATGATACTGCCCCCTTTTTTCTGTTTTACCATCTGTTTGCCTACTGCCTGTGCCACCAAAAACATACCGTCCAGGTTCACCGACATCACCTTCCGCCATTCCTCCAAAGAATACTCTTCAAATGGCGCAAAAAAGGATTCAAGATCATCGGACTTACTCGCAGCGTTATTGTGTAAGATATGAACCTCCCCAGACCAGTCTAGTACTCTATCCACCATTGCTTTAACGGAATCAGGCGATGACACATCACAACCAATACCAATGGAAGAATGTTGATAGGTTTCTTGTAACTCATCCGCCAGCTCCTGGCTCAAAGACTCATCTAAATCGACAACAGCAACATTGGCACCCATTTCTGATAAACCATGACAAAATCTTTTTCCTAAAATTCCAACACCACCCGTTACTACTGCATTTTTCCCTCTTAGATCAAATTGTTGAGAAAAAGTATTCATTTCCATAATTGTTAATTGAGTTGATGTTCCATGAGAAAACGAACCCATTCAAAATCAAGATTCGAATCGATATCGACAGAGCGCTCTTCCGGCATTTCAAACAAACGGGTATCATGATGGAAAACACCAGGGACATCTGAAAACAGGGCAGAGCGTTTCCACACATATATAGAGGCGTTCATATCATAGCACTGAGGCGCATCCTGGCGTCGAACAACAGGAGCCTGTAAATCTTTTGACAGTCGTACCACTTGGTCATCCCCAATTTCTACGAGATTGAAATAAGGCGAACGACGGGCTCTCGCTCCAGTAATAACATTCGAAACCCCTGTCTTTTCTAATAAATTTATACAATCTTGAATGTCTTTCACCGTGCGTAGAGGAGAAGTTACATCCAAATCAACAATTACATCAAACCGTTCTTTTCTTTCTTTTTCAACGACATTCACACAATGTTGAATAGCTGGAATTTTCGCAGCAACATCTGAAGCCAACTCAGGTGGTCTCTGGATCAAATATTCAATCCCCCAGGATTGAGCAACTTCAAGAATCTCAGAAGCATCACTACTCACCGCAATACCATCAAACATATTGGTTTCCATTGCCTGCTCTAAGCTATAAGCAATAAGAGGTTTTCCCAACAAATCACGAATATTCTTATTTTTGACTCCCTTAGACCCACCACGAGCACAGATGGTACATAAACGTTTCATGAAAAAATCCACTGTTGCGTATCAATTGAACTTTCAATGGCATCAATCATCTGCAGGACTTCAAATCCTTCTTCTGCAGTACATAACGTACCGGAATTTCCTGCCAGCATGGACATGTGTTGCTGAAGATAAGTCTGGTCTCTTGGAATATCCCCAGACAACAATATTTCTGAATCCTTCTTCAAATGTCCTTTTATAAGATCAGCAATGAAAGTATGACGAGTCGTGTTGATTATTAATTTGCGTTGCCCAGGCTTATCTAAATAGTTGATTTGAAGAGAAATACCAGGACAACGCTGGGTTGAAAACAAAACAGATACAACATCCTCTGTCTCAATCTCCAAATTACTGTAATGCCCCCCAATTGCAGCAAGTGATTTCCATTTTCCAAACAGCCACATGAGATAGTCCAATTCATGGCTGAGGTCTCTTAACACCCCACCTCCCTCTTTTCGAAAAGCAGAGTAGCTCCGACGATAATCACTCTCTGGTCTCCAATTTGGCAGATACTGTCCAGCGTAAACTTGAGCCGATATTATTTTCTCATCTCCAATTTCTTGCTTAATTCTTTGAAGCACAGGATGAAATCGTAAATTGTAGGCTACGCAAAACTGAGAAAATTGATGGTTGAATAAAGAGTTTGCGTGATGAAAGAGAGGTTTTTCTACCAGGACTTTACCAGAAAATCCCCGATCAACCAATTGAACTAAAGTGTTGTAATGCTCTTGGGTTTTGTTAGCAATCACAATATATTGCGGTTGTTCCTTTTCCAGAGCAGAATTCAGATCAAAATAACTCTTCTCCCATTCCTTAGAGTGCCGACTCACGACACTGACTTCTCCGCCCAATTCCTTTAAAAGACGAGCGTGTCTCCGTCCAATGGAACCATATCCCACAACCACGATCCTCATACAACTTATACCTTTAAACTATCTAGGAGTAGCCGGATTGCCATAGACTTTTATTCCATCGCATAGCGAGCGAATCACTACTGAGCCTGCCCCAATCACACACTCTCTTCCGATTTGAACCCCCTGGATGACAACAGCTCCCGTTCCAATATGTGTTTTTTCGCCTACAACAACACTACCGGACAATGTGGCCCCAGGAGCAATGTGACAATGCTCTCCAATTTTACAGTCATGGTCCACTATGGCTCCAGTGTTGACTATGACATTATTCTTCAGTTCCACACCACATTGTAGGACAGCACCTGCTAAAACTTGAGACCCTTCGCCTAAAACACAAGACGTCCCTAGTATCGCCTGGGGATGAATAACCGAAGCGAAACGATATCCGTGTTGTTTAAATTTATTAAATAGCTGCTCTCGTTGGAAAACTTTCTCGACACTTCCTAATCCATTTACCAAATCAACATGATCAGGCTGATATTGTTTCATGACTTCATCACCGCCCAAAATGGGAACGCCTAGAATAGTGGAGCGAGAACTAGATGGATCCAAGACTCCTAAAATGGGATGGTCTTTTTTTTTAAGAGTGTCAATCAGTACTCCGGCGTGACCACCACCGCCTAAAATCAGGAGAGGTTTCTGCATGATTTTTGGATCTGAACTTAATCAATTAATTCGTCGGTTTCATAATCACGCGGGGCTTGCTTGCCGAGCCACTCCCAAAATAACATAGGAGATATGCCATTACCTGGCCGTTTAACCCCCAGATTATCCTTTGTGAAAATTTCCCCTTTTTTAATAGGAAGTGCAGCTACAAGGCTTTTACGCGCAGCAACAATGTTTTTGATTTCTGAAGGTGAAGGGATTTTACGAGAATCCCCTAAAGCTTGTTGAACTTGCCGAATTGACTGGATCATCTGGATTAGTTCTCGAGGCTCTAAAGAAGCTCGATGGTCCGGTCCTGGTAATTCTCGACTTAAAGTAAAATGTTTTTCAATCACACAGGCCCCTCTTGCCGCAGCAGCGATGGGAACGGCAATGCCTTCGGTATGATCAGACAAACCAACATCGAGATTGAAGGCTGTTCTCAATGTTTCCATGGCCCGAAGATTGACATCCTGAAAAGGACTGGGATATTCCGTGGTGCAATGAAGCAACGTAACGTTTTTTTTCAAACACTCATATCCTTCATTAGAGTAATAGGCAGTCCTAAACGCCCTTAAAGATGGAGACTCCTTACTGTTCAAAAAACCAAAGGCCAGTGTTCCTAAAGCCGTTTCAATCTCTTGTAAACCACACATTCCTGTTGATAAAATTACTGGCTTACCTTTTTCAGCCACACTCAACAAAAGCAAAGGATTTGTCAATTCTCCGGAAGGAATTTTAAAACGTGACAAGTTAAACTGGGAAGAGAGAATCTCCAGGCTCTCCAAATCAAAAGCAGTTGATAAAAACTCAACTCCTTTTTGTTGGCAATACTTGTATAATTCATCATGCTCATCGGTTCCCAATTCCAATTTTTTAAGCATGGCCATCTGTGACTCTGTTTGATGGGTTGATAACTTCTGATATTCAGCTTTTGGGGCATACTGACTCACTAACTGCTCAGCTTTAAAAGTCTGGAACTTTATAGCGTCAGCCCCCGCTTCTACAGCCACATCGATTAGTTGACGTGCAACCGACAATTCTCCATTATGGTTGACCCCCGCCTCTGCAATAATATAAACCTTCCTCACTCATCCTCTCATAGATTTATGGTAACTCAGGCAAATCATAGAATTTTTTAAAGATGATTTGTGATAGGTCTCTGGTCTTTAACACATGCTTAATTTTCTCAGAAGTGTTTCCTACCCCATAGGGAGGATTGACATGTTTTAATGAATTTTGAAATTCAGGAGATAGCGCTTTTTGAATAGCACTCACAATAGAATCTTTATTCTCATCACAGTCAATAATTGAAGCACACTTTAGCCGCCCAGCCTGCCTCTTTCCAATATTGACGGTCGCTTTTTTAAAAACTGGAGTCTCAATGATCCCACTAGAGGAGTTACCAATAACCACATCCGTCTGTTTCAAAACACTGTAATAACGTAATTGGCCAAGACTTGAAAAAGATTTCGCTCGCCCGCGATTTGCTCCAACAAATTTATCGATTTTCGCTCCAATCACCCTCCCATCCGTATCTGAGTTTTGTTTTGTGAAAATTACATGGGCTCCGGGAAATTCTTCTATGGCTTCAAGCAAAGCCTGAATCCCTATCTCAGTATGATTCAATTGCAAGGTGACTGGATGGTAGGTGACCAAAAAATTTATTTGGCCAAAAGAAAACTCCAAAGCTTTCTCTAAGGATCCTCGGGGAAGTAATCGGGTTTTCGCAATCGCTTCCAATCCTGGAGCGCCCACATTAAAAACAGAGTCAGGATTTTCTCCTAATTGAATAACCCGTTGGCGATAAACTTGAGCAGATACAAAATGCAAATGTGACATTTTCGTAATAGAATGACGAATGGCGTCATCCACCGCTCCTGCGGTAATCTCGCCTCCATGTAAATGGGCGACAGGGATTCGAGCGATTAGGGCTGATTGAACTGCGGCTAAAATTTCATATCGATCTCCCAAAACCACTATAACTTCAGGTTTTATCCTTTCCCAAACCTCAGCAAATCCTATGGTTCCCAAAGCAATCGATTTGGATATTCCAACCGGTGTGTCACTCGAAAGAACCGTCTCTACTTTCGCATCAATGCCAAAATCATCTTTCTCAATTTGCCGGTAAGTTAAACCAAATTCTGGTGAAAGATGCATTCCAGTGACAACAACCTGGAGGTATAAATCAGGATCGCTTTTAATCTCCTTCATCAGCCAAAACAGGAGTCCATATTCGGCTCGGCTTCCGGTTACAACGCAAATCCTCTTATTCATTTCTACGCTGGAAGGAATGACATTTTAAATCAAAAGCCCACTCAAAATGATTTTTAACAGGGCTATTTTACTCCGTATTGTTTGAGAAGATATAAGCGAATTCTCCATTTGCCCGGATCAAATCATCTTTTTGTCCAATATCTAACCAATATTCCCGAATGGGAAAGGCACTTGTTACAAATTTTTGCTGAATCAGTTGATCAAATAAGGTAGGCATATCATAATATTCTTGACTGGGAATTAAAGACAACACCTCTGGTTGTAAAACATAAACACCTGCATTAACAAAAAAACGATGAACTGGTTTCTCACTAATTTGTCGGATTTCGTGCTTTTCGAGATCCATTGAAACAACACCATAAGGAACTTGAAAATCATACTCCCTTACACACATCGTGGCACTTGCCTCATGCTGAACATGAAATTCCATCAATTGATGAAAATTTATTTTTGTCAACAAGTCTCCATTCATTATAATCAATGGAGATTTTGGTTTTTCAGACAGTAAACTCAAGGCACCTGCTGTTCCTAAAGGTTGTTCTTCTCGCAAATACTGGATGCTCACATCCCATTTTGTCCCATCACCAAAATGATTTTCAATGATTTCTGATTTATAATTGACTGATAAGAAAAAACGATGAAAACCATATTGTATAAAATTTTCTAATATGGTTTCCAGTAACGGCTTATTTCCTACCTTGAGCATAGGTTTTGGACAGTCATCCGTTAAAGGACGAAGTCTGGAACCAAACCCTCCCACCATCACAACCACCCAATTATCCCGATGCAGAGTATGAGGTAAATCATTTAAAAAAACGATATTCGTCACTCTTCCTTTTGAATCAATCATAGGAAGATGACGAAAACGAGTACTTTCCAACAAATTAATTATTTGTTGATGCTCCATACCCTCTGGAACCGTCGTTGGACTTGAGTTCATTATTTCTGTTATAGGAGCATCTAAAGAAATCCGACGCAACAAACCTCTACGAATATCCCGGTCCGTAACCATTCCTAAGAGCTTTCTCTCTTCGTCAACTATGAATGCAGCCTGCATTCGGTGCTGGTCAATAGTCTCAATGGCATCCTGAATCGTAGATGTTTTGCTGATTAATGCTTTTTCCCAATGCATGAAGTAGAATTTCCTTAGTTAACGTCATGTGCGACTTTTCTTGTCATTCCGGGCTTGACCCGGAATCTAGGAGCTTACGTTTTATGGATCCGATGGCGGCCCCACCGTCTCAAATCCGGTATGACATGCTCTGTTATAGTAATATCAATCACTTACAAGAAAAAGTTGCACACGGCGTTTAGTTATGAAGCAATTAAACCAGCCATTTTTTGGAACTGAGTGTTGTTAGACATCAACTGATCGTAACTTCCTGAGTCAATGATTTGTCCGTTTTGCATAAAATAAATGGTGTCACAGTTTTTCACGGTGGTTAAACGGTGAGCAATAATGATTAATGTTTTCTTGCCACTAAAGCGATTTATGGCACTAGTGACTTCCCGTTCCGTTTCACCATCCAGGGAAGAAGTTGCTTCATCTAAAATCAAAATACTGGGGTCGTGATAAATAGCTCGGGCAATTCCAATCCTTTGACGTTGTCCACCCGACAGTTTCACGCCACGTTCTCCTAACATCGTCTCCATTCCTTCAGGTAGTTCATCTACAACAGATTTCAATTGTGCGGCTTCGATGGCTTTTTCCAGTGCGTTTTCATCAATCTGATCTTCTGGAATCCCGAAGGCCACATTCCTTCGTACTGTATCATCACAAATGTAAACAAATTGAGGAATGTAACCTATGCTTTTTCGCCAGGCATACATACAAGATTGGATGTCCAGGTTATCAGCCAAAATCTGTCCTTCTGTTGGTTCCAACAACCCCAGAATAATATCGACTAAGGTCGTTTTACCCGCACCTGAAGGGCCTGCAAAAGCGACAGCAGCACCTCTGGGAATGGTCAAGGAAAGATGGTTGATTACTTTTTGCTCTCTTTTAGGATAATGAAAGCTTATATTTTTAAGTTCGATCTGACGCTGAAAAAGAAGATCTTTTGCATCCTCTCCCGGTTCATGTTGACTTTTTATTTGATCCAAATAATGAATTTCATTATAAATCAACTCGACTATTTCTTTACTATAATTCAAATTATTAACTTGACTTAGAATTTTGCTCATAGATCCCATTATTCGATAAACTGCCAGAGCAAAAAAAGAAAGAGTTGGTACAATTGTGGCAATGTCTTTTTCTTGCATCAAAAGATAAAAAATAATGGATAGCATTCCGACGACTACAACCACTTCCATAATAAGCCGGGGAGACTGGGAAATTAAACCGCGCAACAGTATGGATCTTAAAAACTTTGTTATACTCTGGTCATAAGTTCGAATGAATTCCGTTTCTCTTCTAAGGGCCTGTACATCTTTTATCCCACCCAACCCCTGAAAAAAGGCTTTATTCATCTCAGCATTTGAGTCCAGTTTTACTTGCCCCAAATAAATCAGTTGATTTTTAAATACTCGATTGATAATAAACGCACTGCCTCCTAAGCACAGAAAAGCAATCATCGCTACCGTGGGCTCATTAATCACAAGAAGGGTAACAATACAAAGGAGCACCGTGGCTTCCGTAAGAATCTGTATCAATGGTACCAGGAAACTTTGAAACAAAGTACCAACCTCATCAATGTTGCGCATCAGTGTAGTTGAATTGTTTTCCAGATGATAGGTATACGGAGCCTTAAGATATGCTGTGTATAAGCGGGAATGCATAACAAGGCGTTTCAAGATAAAAAATCTCTCTTGACAATAAAAAAACAGAAGAGCATATACGTTTTTTCCTACAAACACCCCCATAAATGCCAAACTTAAAAAAATTAAAAAATTTCGATCTGTTGTAAAGCCCAAAAATGTATACAGAAAATTCAACCAGGAATTGGTGTGGATGATTTCTGGATTCATAATGAGACTCATGAGAGGCAAGACCAGCCCGACTCCCAGAGTTTCCAATGCAGCCGAAATCAACATCATTAGACCTAATCCGCTTATGATATAATGGTCACGTCGATTAAAAAGACCTAATATTTTCCAAAGCATAATGGATTGTTAACTTAAATGGAAAGATGAAACAAAAAACTTCGGTTCACTGAAAGTTATAGTGTCGAGTTAAGGGAAACAAGGGTGGGATATTCGCTGTGGTTTTATAAATTAAACAAAATTTGAATGATTTTGATCTGCATTTAGATACTGAAGAATCATTTGGTTTTTAAGATTCGCGACACAATGATGATTACAATGGAGAGACGGATTAATCTTATAAAATTTTTCTTTCCCTTTGGACCAAAACGTCGAGAAGCGCTGAGTTTTGATACTGCCGATTTGACCAGTTGGAGTATAAGCTTTATCTTGACACGAATAGACATTCAAATCAGCACCTATCACACAAAGCATCTGTAAAAAAGGACACCAGGTGTAATCTTTATCGAATTTTTCATCCAATTCATGGTAGGCATCAAATACTTCAAAATCAGAATTTGAGGTTTCTGCCAATAATCGATCCACTTGTTGGCGTACCAATCCGAAAACAGGTTGTTGGTATGCATTGCTCTCCTTACTGTCATTACTAACAATGCAAGCTGAAACTTTCACACTGTCTACTCCTAAATCTTTTAGTCGAGAAACAGTATCATATACATGAGCAGCGTTTTTCTGATCAACAATAAGGCTAATGCCTAAATAACATTTGCCATTCAATCGCTTAAAATTTTTTAAACGGTCCATCAGTTTTGTGAATTCACCCAAGCGTATACTTCTATATTGAGAATAGCTTTCATCATCCCATCCGTCTAAAGACACCCTCAACCAAGTCCCGTGGTGGGCAAACACTTCCGCAAGTTCGCCGTCCAAACGGGCCCCGTTGGTTAATGAAGCGAATTGAATGGGGCTGTCTGCCAAGCGTTTGACAGTTTTTAACAACGGTTTATATAAAAAAGGATCTCCACCACCACTGAAGGTAACCGCCTTCACTCCCATTTCGATAATGTCTTCCAGAATCTCCATCATTTTTTCCTCTGGAATTTGATCTCGTGCCTCCATATCACTTCCCAGCTGCAAATCATCAGCTTTATAAGCACAGTACCAGCAACTATGTCCACACATATTGGTCGGTTTGATACGGATGTGGATCGGCGGCAAGATCTTGGAATCTCCAGGAGTTAAGCTATTTATTTTTTCAGAATAATGGAAAATTTTGTAAGGAGTATATAGTAGAGCCATTGGCTTATGCTCCAATTAGTTTCATGATGTGATAACACGTGATTTCTGCCGAGCCCCTCCCGACCTCCCCTTGTAAAAGGGAGGTCGTTATTTTCTCTTCATTTTTATTAAGAAGGGACTAAGGGAACGTTTGTTCCCAAATAAGTTGACAGCCTTAAAATTAGGATAAGCTGTAACTTAATGAAGAAACTTCAAAATTCAAGCTTCAACTGCAGCATAACTCTCATCTTTAGCAAATCCCGTTGAATGCTCTCTAGAATGTTTGTAATCTATGCCTGATCTTTTTAAGACATCAAAAACAGCACAGATATTACGACTAAACTGCTTTCCTAATTCAGTAACAGTTATTTTGTCATCATCAAGTTCCAAAATACCTTCTTCGATAAAATCACTTAATTGACCAAGTTCATAATCAAAGTATTCTTTAAAGGCAATATTAAATTCTTCTTCTACTTTGCAAAAATCAACAAAAAAATAATTCATAATTTGATGCATCACATGACGCCTTATCAGTAAATCTTCATCTAATTTCCATCCTCGCATCACTGGAAGTTTCCCTTGCCGAACAGAGTCTTCATATTCTTGCAATGAATACAAATTCTGGACATAATAATAATCTGTTATTCTACCAGCTCCTGATGGACCAAGAGGTATCATATCGGTACACCTACCGGGGGTGTATCCTAAGGAACTTCGATGCATTTGTTTTTTATTCATAGCTTTCGATACATCATCCTGGCGTTTCGCAAAATGATCCAAACCTATCCGTTCATAGCCATTTTCTAACAGTATTGCAATAGCGTCACGATTAATCAAAGTTCTTTCCTCAAGTTCCGGCAATTCGCCCATCATTGCGCCATGGTGCTTAAAAATATCAGGCCTGTATCCCAGCACACACAACGCAATTCGATCAGGAGACAAGTCAATCACATGTTCCATCGTTTTTCTAAATGTTTCTCTGGTTTGCCCTGGCAACCCGTAAATGAGATCAAAGTTAACACTGTCAAAGGGTTTCCTTAGCTCTGGAGTCAAAAATTTTGCCACCATTTCAGGAGAATGGACTCGGTTTACATTATCTTGAACTTGAGGATCAAAATCTTGGATGCCAAAAGATATACGATTTATCCCTTTTTCGGCATAAGTCTGTAGCCTTTCTGGTTTAATCGAACGGGGATCGATTTCGATGGTAAATTCCCATAACTTCTCAATATTAACTAATGTTTTTAATTTTTCAATCAATTCATCAAACTCTTTTTCTCTAATATAGGTAGGAGACCCACCACCAAGGTGTAATTCCTGAAACTGAGGAGTGATTGAGTGCTCTTCAAAGAATTCACGTAATAAATCTATTTCTAAATGAAGATTATTTAAAAACCTTTTTACCTTTGCATAGTCGGTAGTAATATTGACATAGCACTGACAAAAATAACACAATTTAGAACAATAAGGAAAGTGAACATATAAAAGAGCGGGAGTATCTTTTTTATGAAGAAATAGTTTTTTCAAAGCTGTTTTATAATCTTCTTCCGTGAAATCCTCCGTCCAAACACCCATCAAAGGATAATCCGTATAGAATGACCCTTTGGTGTTATATTTCTGAATCAAAGTTAGCTCATTTTCCATTAACTTCGTTTTCATTTTTTCTTCTCCTTTTATAAAATTCAGTTCTTTATAGCTACCGGGAACCTGTTTCAACACAGGGCTGGTAGTCTATCAGACTTGTTTTGATGAATAATCTTCTCTTAAAAAATTGATATTATTACACTGATAATTTTTAAATCCAGCGATTTGCACTTGTTCGCCTGTGCATCTTTAAAAAATCTACAATTTAAAAGCATCACTCTGCTCTCCAGGAACAATAGATTTTATTACAAATCTGATTATGTAAGAAACTCCCAATGTATTTATCGTTATAACGCAAATTTTTGCGAGGTTTACTTTTTACGGCTTCTGCACGGGTCAATTCCGTAGAGAAGTAGAAATCGCTGGATCCAACAAATTTTATCCGATCCTGTTGTACTAAAGAATGCGCCCATGTGCGATCCCACATATTTAAACTTTTGACTTCTTTAAAAAAATCCACGTCATATCTCTGGGGCCTCAGTACACAAACTGAAGGAAGATTGTGCACAACTGAATATAAATTCTCACTAATCCGACGGACAGCCATCCCCTGAAAAGTGTTATTCTCATCATGATGATCAAATACCCTGTCAAGGAATGGATTTTCAAAAGCCAAGCGCACCAATACAGGATTTGAAAGTTCAACTTTCCCGTCTTTAAAATCTTCTACTTCCTTCATTTTTACGAAATTATTTATCAACACTCTCGCATGGGCTACCGCAATTGCTTCCAGCTTGTGCTCCGATAGCTTAACAACATTATACCAGGAAAAATTACCGATGATTAAGTCCGGAGGAAGCCATAACATGATCGCATTATTTTCCAAGCACATTTTCATATGCTTTGTTAAAATATCCGCAAGAACTTCAACCAACACTCCTGATGTTTCAACAAGCCTCATATGCACAGGAATATCAATTTTTATCTCAAATTCTTCATCTGTATAGACATATAACTCTATCTCATAGCCCTCTTCCAAAAGTTTTGGGATATTTCCTGATTGCAAAGCAGAAGGTAAAGCATAGGACATCAGTAGTTCCAAATAGGATCCCCAAACTGGACAAAAAATATAGATCTTATTCGTCTCACTAACTGGGCGTCTATCAATCTTAGGAAGATATCTACCCATGAAATATTCATATTTTTTTTTATTAAATTCTCGTTTTATCTTATTTTCAATTTTATTAATTAATTTCATGGTAATGCTTACTCTGCTCTCCAGGAGCAGTAGATCTTATTGCAAATTTGGTTATGTAAGAAATTTCCAATGTATTTATCGTTATAAAGCAAATTTTTGCGAGGTGGACTTTTTGTGGCTTCTGCACGGGTCAATTCCGTACAGAAATAGAAATCACTGGATCCGACAAATTTGACACGATCTCGTTGAACTAAGAAATGAGTCCAAGCTCGATCCCACATGCTTAAAGCACGAGCTTCTTCAAAAAATGTGATATCTTCCTGCTGGGGTCTGAACAGACATATGGAAGGAAGGTTGTGCACAACCGAATATAAATTTTCACCAATCTGACGGGCAGCTATCCCTTGAAAAGTGTTATTCTCATCATTATGATCAAATACCCTGTCAAGGAATGGATTTTCAAAAGCCAAACGTACCAATACAGGATTTGAAAGTTCAACTTTCCCGTCTTTAAAATCTTCTACTTCTTTCACTTTTATGAAATCATTTATCAACACTCTCGCATGGGCTGCCGCAATTGCTTCCGGCTTGTGCTCTGAAAGTTTCACAAGGTTGTACCAGGAATAATTTCCGATGATTGAATCTGGTGGAAGTGACAACAATATGGCATTGTGCTCCATACACAACTGCATGTGGCGTATTAAAAGACTTGCTAGAATTTCATTCAGCTTCCTGGAGGTATCAATGATTTTTACATGCAAAGGAAAATCAAGTTCTAACTCAACTTTTTTATCAGTATAGAGATATAACTCTATCTTGTATCCTTCTTCTAATAGTTTTGGAATGTTTCCAGATTGCAAAACAGAGGGTAAAGAATAGGATGTTAACCAATCCAAGTATTCGCCCCAGGCAGGACAAAAGATATATATCTTATCACTTTCCTTGACAGGGCGTCTATCGATCTTAGGAAAGTAGTTGCACAAAAAATAATCATATTGTTTTTTTTCAAATTTATTGGCAGTTCGATCAATTCCCCATTTCATCCTGCGCCAAATCCTGCTGATCAAAGCCATAATGTTTTTTGTTCTTTAAACTGATCTCACTATCCACACAGCTCAAATATCTCTGTTCACAGTCCAGAAATTAATCACCGCATTAGCAACGTAATTTGCCATATTTGTTACTGGGGTCAGATACTCATCATTGTATAATCTTCCACTGCGTAGGCAAGGCTTTTTTTCATGGTCAAAAGTCAATTCCACTGCAAAAAACAGATCACTACTCGGCAAATATTTTATTCGATGCTCTTTAAACAATTCCCTTGGCCACACTTTATCAAAATAATTGAACGAGTTTTTTTTAAAAAATTCTATATCTGCTGTTGTAAAAAATACCAACCAGAGGTTAGGCACATTATAAATTACTTGATAAGTGTGATTATTTAGTTTTCGAATAGCGCACCCATCCCCTGTAGTATTCATCTCCTGATCCTCAAAACAGTTCAAAAAACTTGGGTGACCGTAGTCAAATGAAGCAGCTACTAAATCCCTATTCTCAATTAGAGAGTGACTCAATCTAGCCTCAAAATCAGCCGCTTTAAATTTTTCATAACTCACCCTTGGCTGGCCTGCGGCTATACAAATGGGTTTAGGATAAGCCACTAAATACATATTTGTTATGGAACCATTGCCGAAGATATGATCAGGAGCACAAGCAAACCAATAGGATGCCCTCTCAATACACTTTTCTATCGCATGAAGCAAAATATGATCTGCTTTCTGAAATTCATATTTTACAGATAAGTTTTCTAAAAAAATAATTTCAACATCGACCAGCTTTGATAGTTCTGCAAACTTTTCCTTGTGGTTTTGTTGGATATAGTCGAGATCCGTTTGGTATAAATAAAATAAATGATGGAGTTTACATAGTTTGGATAATCGAGGAGCGTTATTGGATTGCAATAAGGAAGGAATACAATAATTGAAGAGCATATCCACGTGTTTTTTTCCCCAAACCATAGTAAAAAAAGTAACTTTATTTTCCGGCAAAACTGCGGGTCTTTCGGAAAAAAGTAGATTGTCGAACCGTATTTTCATCCATCTTTTTATTTTTTGTGTGACTACAGAATTCCATACAAATTTGTAGTAACCCATGCTTCTGGGATTTATTAAATGATCAAATATTTTTTTTAGCAATCGAGTGTCCATACAATTTTATTTTGCTTTCCATACATTGATCACAGAGTTTGCATACAAACTACCAAGATTGTAAAAAGGGGTGTCGTATTTGTCACTGTATTTTCGATTTTCGCGTAATCTCGGTTTCTTTTCGTTGTCAAATGTGACTTCTGCCACAAAAAAAACATCACTATCACTCACATATTTAATTCTTCTCTCTTTCAATAATTCTCTCGGCCACAGTTTATCAAAATGATTGAAAGCAAACTGATCAAAAAAACGCATGTCTTTTTCCGTAAAAAATACCAAATAAGTACTGGGTACACTATGAATCGCAGCATAAGTATCTTCGGACAATTTTCGAACGGAAAGACCATCGCCTGTGCTATTAAGCTCTTGATCATCAAAGCAGTTGGACACACTATCATGCATACATTCAAAAGAGACTTTTACCAGTTCATTGTTTTCCACTTGAGTCGTTTTCAACTTTTTTGAAAAATCAATACCTTCTAACTTTTCATAACTCACTCTTATATTAGCGGCGGCTAAACAAATGGGTTTAGGGTAAGCAGATAAATACATGTTCGTAATCGATCCGTTGCCAAAAATAGAATCTGGAAAACAACCGAACCAGTAAGAGTTTTTTTTGATACACTCTTTTATTGAATGAATCAAAGCAAAATGTTGAGTATTCGGGGCATAGCCTTGGGAGGACAAATCTTCCAAAAAAGTGGTTTCGATTTCAACGTACTTTGACAATATTTCGAATTCTTCTTTGTAGAATTGATTGATATATTCTAAATCAGATCGGTATAAATAGAAAAGTTGGTAAACCTTGCACAGTTGAGACAATTTGGGGATATTATCAGGCTGCATCATAGTAGAATAACAATATTTGAAGAATAGATCTATATGCTTTTCCCCCCAAACCACAGTGCATAAAGAGAGTTTATTATCTGGTTTAATTTTGGGTCGTTGGTCAAATATCAATCTATCACACCATACTATAAATTTCAGTCGCAATCTCCGTGCAATATGGACATTAAACAACATGCGATAAAAATCCAATTTATCAGGATTGTTTTTCAGATGACTCAAGATTCGCTTTAACATTTTCGATTTTCTCTCTGCTCATTGGCATCTTCACATTCAAATACCTGTGAAACATCGCTTTCCTGTAAAGACAATTGTCTACAAAGAATAATGTCCTCAATCTTAGCGATATCTTGACGATTCTTTATAATTAATTCTTCCAATGCAAAATGAATTTCAGATCCGTTATCTAGGATTTTTGTATACAGCATTTGCCTTTGTTCAAAGGACTCTGGCAACAAATGTGTCGAATAGAAGATTAAACCAGAAATGTCATCCAACTCTTCAACAAAAGCATTAAGCATCATATGGCAATGATCCATATAAAATTCAAATATACTGAATATAACATTCAGCATTCTTTTTTCTGCGTATTTCAAAATGACAAGGTTTTGTACTCTTTGAGGAACGAGTTGCCCTCCAAACTCTCGACTGAATGCGTAGCCCCTATATCCTTTTTTCATTGCATTTTAGGCTTTTTATAGTTGTAACCAAAACGAGTTGCTGGACGAATGGTAATGGGCAAAAAGGATTCTCCCATCTCTTTCATGGCATATGGAGACAACAAACTCTTGAATCTTACATTGAATGACCATCTGGATTCGTCTTCCTCATTGACTCTACCTCCATGAAACAGAGTATGTGAAAAAATCACACCGCTTCCATAGGGCACTTCCAGCCAAATGAGATCATGTTTAATTGTCTGATATAACTGTTCCGTGGAAAAATGGTAATATTGATGAAAATTATCTAAAATTTTCTCTGAATCTGGTTTAGGTAGGATAAAAATAGATTTGGTACGGTAACAATCCACCAGGGAAAACCAGAACACAATTTCATAGGGAGAATTTCCACTCCACACATCTGTATGAAGAGGTAACAAAGAGCTATCATCATGGGGCAATTGTAAACTCAAATTACAATTTCTTTGCATGGCCAATTCATTTCCAACAATCCACCCTATATAAGTTTTTGCCAGGGAATAGATATCTGAACGGAGATCAGGATCATTGACTATTTCTGCAATTATTTTCAGACGAAATTCATTCAGTTCCTCAACCCTGACATGGTGATGAGTATTATTAAAAAAAATCTCTTCTTTAGAATCTATCTGAGTTTGCAGAATGTTGAGGCTCCACTTGAAAATCTGTGCACGAATCTTATCTAGAAGATGATAATCTTCCAATGGGAAAATCACATATCCGTTTTCCAAAAACTGCTGAATCACTTCATTTTCTTGTTTATCAAAAAATTTATTACTCATTCTCGCCTCATAATCCATCTATCCAAAAACATCAACGAAATTTTGATGTTTCTCTGTACATTTTGCCGATTAAAAATCATTCTCCTGAAATCTAACCTCTCGTCAAATGCAAAGATGAAGCCGTTGTAAAAAAATAATCTCCTGTATAACCCGTCTCTTTAAAAACTTCTAACCATTCTTCCACATGCAAAACAGTTGTTCCCAACAAGGTCCACATTTCGAACAATTCCTTTTCTTCTTTATCTCGATAGGCTCCCAGGGTAATGTAACTTTTCCCTTTACCAACGCGCTGTATTTCACGCAAGGCCCCCATAACCCCTCTAAGGTTCAGCATGTAAATGGCAGCAAACCCCATCACAAAATCAAATTCGTGATCCTGATAAGGCAACTGATCGTATTCTCCAAGGATCATGTCATCTTTCACAGATTCCATTGCACATTCTAAAGGATAGGGATGGTTTTCAATTCCCTTAACCGTGATTCCGGGTAAAGCTTGTTTTAAATCATGCATGAAAAACCCCTTCTTACATCCCAAATCCAAGACAGCAGAATCAGGGGTCAATTGATACCTCTCAATGATGCCAGGCATCAATGTAGACCACCTTCCATCATATTTAAAACCGCCATAGCCATTTTCCCGGTCGCCATCATAATAATCTTTACCTAATTCAAAAGCTTTCATACGGTTATGAATTGTCCGCACCCCTTGCTTGACAAATCTTTTGGCCTTTGAGTGGGGATACCCAATATCAAATTCTGGCATAGTTCTCCTTTGGAATAATCTTAAAGTTTACGCAGATTTAAGGTGTGATCCTATGTTAAGTTCTGACAAAGACAGACCAAAATTTTTGAAGCAGTCTTGCCAATACTCCGAAGCACCCAGACGAGATTCAAGACGAGAAAATAAAGCTGGATCAACGGCCCCTCTTACTTTTTTTTGCAAATATCCGCAAAAATACATTGGTAGTGGATCATCAGGGGCTACCAGGTTAGCCACATACTCTAGATATCCCAACTGTTGTCTTATTTTTATCGGATCCTCAACATTGAGAATCCTCGAAAAATTCAAATGATAGTTCATATACAACCAGATTGGTTCCAGCTCTTCTTTGGAAGGGATTTTATCTCGATTTTCCAGATTAGCAAAAGGACTGACAATTTGTGAGAATTGGTTTTGTTCCATCAGTTTACGTTTCTTTCCATAAGCACCACTATTATACCGAACATCTTCTGCTTTAACATCTTCAACCAATCCTTGCTGTACCATAGAATTAAAGATGGGAGTGTTGGGCAATGGCTGCAGAATTGTTAAATTGTACCAATCCAGATCCATCTCCATAGCTACATTGAACGTATCTTCAATCATTTCATAGGTTTCATTGGGAAACCCCAGCATCAAAAACACACGAGCATTGATTTGTTTGTATTTTTTCAAGGTTTTAGCTGCTTTCAGGAAATTTATTACTTTGCCCGGTTTTTTCACAATTTTTAAGATTTCAGGATTACCTGATTCCATTCCAATATTTAAACCAATACACCCGCTTTCTGCTGCTGCTGCTATCATTTCTTCCGTACAAGACGCAGCAATGACACCATTAGTACAATCCCACGTAATGCCTACGTTCTGCCGGACCATCTCATTGAACAATTCCAAGGCCCGTTGATGGTTGAACAGAAGGTCATCATCAAGCCACATGATATGATCGACTCCAAAATCATTACGAAGTGTCAGCAACTCATCAACAACAGTCTGTACGGATTTAATGCGTACCCCTCTTCCATTAAAACTACGAACACTACAAAAAGTACACTGAGCCCGGCAACCACGATTTGAAAGTACAGTAGCACAACGTGCTTTCTTTTCTTTAATACACGCAAAAGATCCAATCACGCCATTATTCGATAAATCTTCCAGTTCCATTAGATCATAGGCAGGTACGATATCCAGTTCACTATCCTTAGGCACTCGTTTTTCTGCAAAATGGAGTTTGGTTTGAGACGTATTGAAATAGACTTGAAATAACGAATCCAAAGACTTTTGCCTGTTGACTGCTTGCACAAAATTTTTAAAGGCCAATTCAGCTTCATAGAGAAAAAATAAATCCACTTTGGCAAAATCATTCAGAATGCTTTTACACTGTTCTTTGTGATTAAAACTGTTCGTAATATGAACACCTCCTAACGTGACAGGGATGTCTGGGCGTAAATATTTAACTTCCTCACAAACTTCTACCGATGCTGTATGAGTTTGAGTAAACATACAGGTAACCCCGATCAGATCCGGTTGAAACAGATCAATTTTTCGAGCAAGAGATTCTTTCCATACAGTATCGAAATCAAATGATTCAGGAGTAACAGATTGCCGACAAGTCCGCAACACGTGGTTGTTCAAATTCAGAATATCTACTTCAATTCCTTCTTGCCGCAGATGACTTGCCACAACACCAATACCATAAGCGGGAAAGTTCCAATACCTTCCACGCTTACCTGTAGCATAATCAAACATAGTTTGGTCACCATCCGGAGGGGCAACAAATAAAACCTTTTGGATATTCCTTTCTGGAAATAAACGAGTCAATTCCTGATCCGCTAACTGTTCCAGATTGAGAACATCAGCAGATTTTAAAGAAGGCCCTTCCAGTTGTCCTTGGTTAATTGTTAACGCTTCTAACATAGTCTTCTCCCCTAAAGGGTTAGTAGATCGCTTCTTTGTTACTTAGAGGCCAGAAACATCAGCCTTTGTTTATTCAAGATCCAATATATGCCAGTCCTTCACCGGCATCAATGGGAATACAACTGCCTGCCATCATAGAGGCCTGCTCACTGGCTAGCAGAGCAATTAATGGCATCAACTCGCTCGCTTCTCCAACTTTTCCTCGAGGCAACCGATTCTGGATAAATTGTTCCACAACTTCTGGTTTGTTAGCCTCAAGTCGCTTCCATGCATTTTCAGGAGCATAGAAGGCTCCTGGAAGAATGCCTGTCACCACCACACCACTTTTGGCAAGTTCACGTCCTAGACTTCTGACATAGGCTGCCAAAGCAGCCTTAGCTGTATTATAACCAACGGAACCTGTTGCTTCTTGAGAAGCAATAGAACAGATATGAATCACATTGCCTTTCCCCTTCGTCACCATTTCAGGCAGAAAATGACGATTGATTTCTGCAGCGGCTGCCACATTGAGTTTATACAGGGTATTGATTTGTTCCCAGGAAAGCAAAGGGTCCCGGAACCCATACCCCCCCCCTAGTGAGTGTATGATCACATCGACGTCTTGCAAAAATGCTTTTCCCTCTTGTACTAAACGTTCGATCTCTTCCTTTTCTAATAAATCAGCAGGTATGGACAGATGTTGATCCGGTTGAGCAAAACTCAAACGAAGAGCTTCCAATTTTTCCTGATTTCTGCCTGTTATCACAAGACGGCTGCCCCATTGCTCGAAATATTGTGCACAGACCCAGCCCAGTCCTTTTGAGGCACCAGTGATCAAAACTTTTTTATTACGAAAACAATCTTGAAACATGATAGTAAAACCCTCTCTTCTAGACTCCAATCATTCATTATGAATCAAAAAAATTCAGTGAATCATGAAACTTTTCTTACTTATTCCAATAGTTCTGCATTCTGCCTGAGAAATTCTGCACCAATACGTATACGAAAAACACCACTTTTTCCAGTATTCAAAAATACATGATGCCCATGTTTAAATAGTGCACGAAAACGTTCCTGTAATATTTCATCTTCTTCCGTCGTTTGCCATACACCATTCAAACGATCATCGAATTCTTTGACCGCCGAGGCAATTTCATCTTCTGTGTTTTCAATAGCCTCAATCCCTGCTTCCTCATATAGTTGAGATTTGCCATAGCAATAGACTTCCGAATTAAAAATTTCACGAAATGTCATGAAACGGCGTTCCTGAACCAACCAAAGCTTTTTAGGAATACACAGACTATGCTCACACCACGTCCGCAACTGGCCTATCGGCACAAAGTTTACTTGAAGCGTTGGTATACGGAAATTAACAAAAGAAATTGAATCGAGTCCAGACATACCATTAATAAAAAACTGGCACTTTGCACAAAGATACACGTCAAGGAAATCAGTCCTATACTTTGTTGCATAATCAATCACCTTTGGATGCTCCATTGAAAAAGCTTCTTTTACAAAATGTCCCATCCGAATAACAGTATACCCCCTTTGCACTAACTCACTAACGGCTGATTTAAAATTTTGAATATCCATATTACGGTAGTCATGGTAACCCCAAGAATCTGCTGCAATAAAATTCTGCATATAGGTTTCATCTCTTCCAATAAAACAGACAAAAGGGGTCTGAGGCGTGATTCCCATTTTTACCAACTGCTCTTCTCCAAACTTTTCTTCCTCTTCTGTAAAAGAAAGATGGACAGGAGTTCTACGAAGTAAATCATGTACATCAACATCATGAGGAGGTGTTGGTGCAATATGAAGTTGACCTTTGGGCAAACAAGAGTTTGCAAGTGCTAAATAATAGGCCCACACAGAGATGTTTAATTTCCGTTCCCACATTTTCTTTAACTGATAATTGGAAACTGGTGGCAGCATATAGAAAATATCATGAACATTTTTTTCATGCATCCCTGCATCCCGTTCACAAAGATACAATTCGGTATTTGCTGAAAAATGCCCTATTTTTTCACAACGTAATTCACCAAACCGAATAACTAAAAGCGGACGCAAGCACCTGATCACCAAGATCACAGGCAATAAGCACAATGAACCGGTCAAAGCAATTATATAAAATAGTTTCCTACGTATCTTAAAGAAAACGGACGCATCTTTTCTATTTTCATATACTTTACAAATAATAAATTCATGGATGTTAGAAAAACACACTTTCATTACGCTAACAGTTGCACATTTTGTCTGAGAAATTCGGCACCAATACGCATACGAAAGGCATCATTTTTTTTAGTATTCGAAAACACACGATACCCATATTTAAATAATGTACGGAAACGTTTTTGTAAAATTTCATCCTCTTCTGTAGTTTGCCACACACCATTCAAATAGTCGTCAAATTCTTTGACGACTGCGGCAATTTCATTTTCTGTGTTTTCAATCACCTCAATTCCCGCTTTCTCATACTGTTCGGATTTGCCATAGCGATAGACATCCGAATTAAAAATTTCACGAAATGTCATGAAACGACGTTCCTGGACCAACCAAAGCTTTTTGGGAATGAAAAAAATATGTTCTCTGTATGGCGGTAACTGACCTATCGGCACAAAGTTGACATGAAGCGTCGGTATACGGAAATTGACACTAGCAATTGCCTGAATTCCAGAATTACCATTAATAAAAAACTTACACTTTGCACATAGATATACGTCAAGGAAATCGGTCCTATACTTTGTTGCATAATCAATCAATTTTGGATGCTCCATAGAAAAAGCTTCTTTTACCAAATGTCCCATCCGAATAACAGTATACCCCCTTTCCACTAACTCACTAACGGCTGATTTAAAATTTTGAATATCCATATTACGGTAGTCATGGTAACTCCAAGAACGCGTGGGAATAAAATTCTGCATATAGGTTTCATCCCTTCCAATAAAACAGACAAAAGGGGTCTGAGAAGTGATTCCCATTTTCATCAACTGTTCTTCTCCAAACTGTTCTTCTTCTTCAGTAAAAGAAAGATGGACAGATGTTCTACAAAGTAAATCATGCACATCAACATCGTGAGGAGGTGTTGGAGCTATATGACGTTGCCCTTTAGGCAAATAGGAGTTGGCAAGTGCCAAATAATAAGCCCAGGCCGAGATGTGTAATTTCTGTTCCCACATTTTCTTTAACTGATAATTAGAAATCGGTGCTAGTAAATAGAAAATATCATGAACATTTTTTTCATGCATCCCCGCATCTCGTTCACAAAGATACAACTCTGTATTCGCAGAAAAATGCCCTATTTTATCACCACGCAATTGCCCAAATCGAATCACCAAAAGCGGGCTTAAACACCTGATGAGCATAATTACAGGAATTAAGGAATAAGAAATTATCAAAACTAATGTATAGAATAGCCGTCTACGGATCCTAAAAAAAACGGAAAGATCGCTTCTGGTTTCATATGCCTTATAAATAATAAATTCATGGATATTAGAAAAATGCATACTGATCCACTCTCACTCATTAAATCGTTTACATAAAACCACACTACTTGAATAAATACTACAAGTGATTTTTGTTCCCGGTTCCATGAATTTCATAATGTTTATTTCTTAAGAATCGATCAAATTCTTTGCAAATATGACGATTAAAGATCTTTCCAAGAGGAGTGATTTGAATATCGCCTGAAGTGAACTCCACCATTTCGTCTTGAACAAAATGCTGCAATCCCTGGATCTCTTCTGAAAAATATGAATTAAAATCGATTTGATATTTAGCCTCCACTTTTTTCAGACCCACTCGATCCTCACAAAGAATGCTTTCGATGATCTCTCTTCTGACTAGATCATCTGAAGACATTCGATAGCTCTTTTGAATAGGAAATCTACCCTTGCTGATACTGTTGGCATATGTCTCCAGGTTACACGTATTTTGATAATAAGCATATGAAGTTTTGAGAGTGCTGGAAGGCCCGATACCAAACAATGTATCACAGCCGTGGGATGAAAAACCAATAAACTCCCTCTTCATTGTTCTATTCTTCATTGCTTTTGTTAAACTATCGGTCGGTTTGGCAAAGTGATCAATGCCGATATGGTTCCAACCATTAGACTTAAAATTATCCATTGCCTCAAAAAACATCCAAGCCTTTTCCTCATCATTGAGGGTTGGGTAATTGTCTAATACTTTCATGTGCTTATTGATATTCGGGACATGGGCATATTTCAGCAAAGTAATTCGATCTGGAGAGAGCTTTTTGATCAACTCGATGGTTTCATGAAAAGAATCCCTGGTTTGCAATGGCAGTCCATACAATAAGTCAAAGTTAATGCTATTAAAATAACTCCTCACTTCGGAAGTAAGTAGTGAATCGATCATTTCAAAGGAATGCACTCGATTGACTGCTTGCTGAACTTCCAGCTTAAAATCTTGAATTCCCATAGAAAGTCGATTGAATCCCAATTCATGAGCGAGTCTAAATTTTTCAGGTGTTGCAGAACGAGGATCAAATTCAATAGAAAATTCCTTTAACTGTCTTACATCAATCCAACTGTTCAACTTTTCTACCAGAGAGATGATTTCTTCTTCTGTCAGATAGGAAGGAGTGCCTCCGCCAAAATGAATGGCCTGAAAACTGGGCATATCTCCATTTTTTCCCAGTTGAGAAAATAACATGTCTATTTCTGTTAACATGTATTGTAAAAAGGTATTTATCTTTTGACGATCTTTCGTAATGGTGACATTGCAAATGCAAAAGTAACATTGCTGGGGACAATAGGGAAAATGAATATATAGTGCCACCTGCTTGTCGTTCTCTCTTTGACTCCATTTAGACAAGGCTTCGACATACTCATGTTCCTGGACATTAGCTGACCATGCTCCTAAAGTTGGGTAACTTGTATAGTAAGGCCCCGGAGCAATAAATTTTTCGATTAATTCTTGATTTGCTATTTCAGATATTTTAAACATATGGCCTTTTTTAACAAGATCTAATAGTGTTCCAGAAAAGTGTTTTCAACACCCCCCTGGCCCCCTTTGAAAAAAGGGAGAACTTCCAGAAACAACTTTTCTGGAACACTATAGATGGAGCCTGTATCTGACAAAGTGCGGGTAGAGAATTCAGATAAAAATCAACCTAATAACTATTGATTGTTTAGGTAGGCAATAACTGCTTTCATAAAATCTCCGTTGTTATTGTAATGAGGAGAACTGATAAAGTTATCATCAATGACCACAGGAACTTTATGTTGATAGTCCGCACCTGAATTTCGCATATCCGCCTCAATACTCCAAAACGCAGTCAGTTTCCGACCTTTAGTTACTCCGGCAGAAATCATAATCCAGGGACCATGACAAATTGCAGCAACCAGTTTCTTTTGCTGATCCATTTCTTTCACAAACTCCTGGACTTCTGGCAGCAACCGAACCCGATCTGGAGCCTCGAAACCTCCTGGTAAGACAACCGCATCAAAATCATTAGCATTCAAATCCTGTGTACTCATAGTAGCTCTGGCTGGAACCCCGTATTTTCCATAAACAACGGCCCCATCCTTTGTGGCAATTTCAGTGGTAAATCCTTCTTCCAATAACCGATAGTAAGGATAGACAACTTCTTCATCCTGAAAGCCAGGACCTGTAATAATGACTACTTTTTTACTCATTATTCCTCCAGAATAATATGTTATAAAAACATGCTACTAATTTACCTGAAATTGTAGCACCCTCTCGTTTAGTTCAACCCCAAGTCCTGGATGTTTTGGGACCTCTATGTACCCGTCTGCTATTTCAAGAGGAGAAATCAGCAATTCCTGATACACTGCATTTTCAGACGTATCCATTTCCAACAGCATTGTATTTGGGGTGCTTGCCATCAGCTGGATAGTAGCGGCCAATAAAATGCCCGATGAATAGTTATGAGGAGATACAGGAATTCCATAAGCGTCCGCCAATGCACAAATTTCTTTTGTCGCCTGAATTCCCCCCACTCTGCCAATGTCCGGCATCGCAACATCCACAGCCTGACAGTCAAATAATTGTTTAAATCCTTGCAAACCAAATTCATTTTCTCCGCACGCGATGGGTATGTTAGATTTCAGCCTCAAATCACGCATGACTGAAATTTGATCTGGATGTACCGGCTCTTCCAACCAGAAAATGTCATAGTCCTCCCATAATCGTATGGCCTGTTGTGCTTCTAATAGATTATATCCAGCATTCAAATCGATCATCAATTCAATGTCCTCCAAAGCTTCACGGATCGTTTTCACTCGAATCAAATCATCCTTTGGAGTTCCATAACCGATATGAACTTTCGTCACTAAGAATCCTTCTTTCACAATCCTTTCTACATTCTGGACCATTTTTGCGGGATCTTGTTCCCAGTAGGTATCACTGGCATACGCTTTAATCTTGTCTCGATATTT
>JANQHV010000088.1 GCA_028282505.1 SAR324 cluster bacterium
TGGTTGAATTTTTAGAAAAGCTGATTAAAGCTTATCCTAACGTCCATTCTATTGTACTCTATGTGGACAATGCTCCTTATTTTCATGCTCCTGAAGTTCTACAATGGTTAGATGAACACCCACAAATGATTAGAGGCATTGCCCACTTATTCGCCAAATCTCAATCTCATTGAATGCTTGTGGCGTTTTGTAAAAAGGAAGCTAGTGGCAAATCGTTATTATCAAAAGTATAAAACCTTGCGAGCACACGTTTTTTGGTTACTTAACCACATCTCTGAATTTAAAGAACAACTTAAACCCCTGATGGTTGAAAATTTTCAACTAGTTTCGGCAACTATTATGCCAGGACAAACCTAAAATCAGCTACTATATCAGTAATCCTGTAAATATAAGGTTAAAGTATTTCGGACGGAATAAAGTTGTAGAACATTTATTCTTATCAAAAAATAATCGCTGCTTGATAGAGGCTGATTCTTCTGGCTTGATATCAATATGGGATATAGAAAAAGAAGAGAGTCTAATTCAGTTTCAATCGCTGTTTCCCAATTTTACCCTGTCGGAAAAATACCTTTGTATCGTTTAGTGAAAATCCGTTACAACCAGACAAAAAGATACCCAAGACCAACATTATGTTGACGGGAATCCCTCCCCAGTTTTCAAGTCTTTCACTTTCTTCCAAGATGCTTTATATTACGCTTCCGCAAGCAAGTTTTATTAACTCAGGGTGGGATAGTTTTTTACCAAGCAAAAGCAACAATTGCTTCGAGGTTGGCGCAATAGCTTGTGAGTTGAATCGAAAAAAATTAATTAGGATATTTTATGCCAACACTGGATTGGATTGGAAAAAGAGCAGTAGTTCAACATCACAAGGAAGTGCCTTTTCATCTGTTGAAGTGTAATGAAGAACTTTCAGTGGGAAAGAAGGATACCGGAAATTTATTAATTCAGGGGGATAATCTGTTGGCATTAAAAGCTTTACTTCCTCATTATGCGGGGAAAGTCAAATGTATCTATATTGATCCTCCTTATAATACTGGAAATGAAAATTGGGTTTACAATGATAATGTCAATAGCCCAGAAATCAAAGAATGGCTTGGTAAAGTGGTTGGCAAGGAAGCAGAAGATTTAAGCCGCCATGATAAATGGCTTTGTATGATGTATCCACGACTAAAAATCGCAAAGGATTTTTTATCAGACGATGGAATAATTTTCGTTTCAATAGATGATACATCAATTCATTGGCTACGTTTAATCATGGATGAAATCTTTTCAAATAATTTGCTCGCTTGTTTTGTTTGGCAGACTGCTGGAAATTTTGACAATCAAGCAAAAGTCAAAATCTGTCACGAGTATGTTTTGACGTATGTGCAAAATCCTGATCGGTTTCCCCCACCAGCGATAATTGATCCAAACATTTCGGAAGATAGCAAACTATATAAGGATAGCATAAGAAATACGATTGTAAAAAATGGCCCTAAAAACCCTGTCAGTGAAGTATTAATACCATCCGGATTTCCAACAGATTTTGAATCAGGAACAATTAGTAGGCGAGATGATCAATGGCCTCAATATAATGAAGATATACTGATCAAACATCATCAAACACAAAATCCTGTGATTGCAAGAAGTGGTTGGAGTTCTAAGAAAATATTTGAAAAATTTATCCAAAATGAATTCCATCCAGTCCTAGATACCAAAAATCAAGAAACCACTTTTGTCATTACAAAAACAGGTGCAATCGAAAATATTAAAAAAAGGAGTGGTACACAAAGCCATGTGATTTCTGTTTTAAGAAACTTGGGAAATACTCAGTCAACAAGTGCGAAGTTGTTGAGAAAAGGTATTAAATTTGATTACCCAAAGCCAAACGACTTGCTTAAATATTTGATTTCAATGGTACGAGGTAAGGATTTTACAGTTATGGATTTCTTTTCTGGTAGTGCCTCTAGTGCGGTTGCGGTTTCTGAAATGAACGGGCAAGATGGAGGAAATAGAAAGTTCATTTTAATTGAATTGGAACCAAAAATTGTAAAAAATGTCATAGTAAAACGCCTTACCTCACTCAATTCAAATATAAGCTTTCGTTATTGCGAGTTAGGAGGTCCTTTGTTTGATGCAAACGGACAAATTAAAGAAAGTGTGTCATTTGAGGATTTAGCTCGCCATGTGTTTTTTACAGAAACCAGAGAACCTTTAGCCAATGATTATCAAGCAGAAAGTCCGTTGGTTGGCCTGTCTCACGGAACTGCCATCTATTTACTTTACAATGGAATTCTTAAAGATAAATCGGTTAATGGTGGTAATGTGCTAACCAGTAAATTGCTCAGTGAGCTTCCACAACATTCTGGCTCAAAAGTCATTTATGGAATGGGCTGTCGCATGAGTAAAGAACGATTACAACGTGAAGGAATTGTGTTTCGTCAAATTCCTTATCAAATTCAGGTGAGCTAAGATGTTTCAACTCAAACTTTATCAAGAACGCACATTAGGGATATTAGCCAGATATTTTCAAGAATGTATTCGTCTTGGTAACGCTGATATAGCTTTTTATCAGGTGACGCAAGAAATTTGGGGGAAAGGTATTCCTTATACTCCTGTAGAAGCATTGCCTGGAATACCTTATGTTTGCCTCAGGGTTCCAACAGGAGGGGGAAAAACCATTATCGGGTGTAATAGCATTGCTATAACTGCTCAGGAATTGTTGCATGTAGAGCATGCTTTGGTTTTATGGCTTGTTCCATCCAACGCAATCAGGGAGCAAACGTTAAAAGCCTTAAAAAACAGGGAGCATCCATATCATCAGTCTTTACTCAATTCTGTTGGGGACTTTCAGGCCTTAGACATTAAAGAAGCACTTTATCTTCAGCGTTCGACTTTAGATACAGAAACAACGATTATTGTCTCTACCATGCAAGCGTTTCGAGTGGAAGATACCGAGGGACGTAAAGTGTATGAGGAGTCGGGAAGTTTACAGTCTCATTTTGTGGATCTTTCTGAGGAAATCAAACAAGGTTTGGAATGTTATGAGAATGGACAACCCATCGCTTCTTTAGCCAATGTTCTTAAATCCAGGCGTCCCCTTGTTGTTGTGGATGAAGCCCACAATGCCAGAACTGGACTATCTTTTGAGACTTTAGCTCGATTTTCTCCTTCCTGCATTATTGAGTTTACCGCTACCCCAGATACTAAAACCAATCCGAGCAATGTGCTATACAGCGTTTCCGCCGCTGAACTTAAAGCGGATCAAATGATTAAAATGCCCATTCTCCTGGAGACTAAATCTCAATGGAAAGAACTTCTTTCAGACGCAATTGCTTGCAGATCTCAATTAGAAATTCAGGCTCGAATCGAGCGACAGCATAGTTCAGAGTATTTACGACCGATCATGTTGATTCAAGCTCAACCAAACCGCAAAGACAGAGAAACGCTTAACTTTGAATTCGTCAAACAGTGTTTGCTGGATGATTTTCGTATACCGGCTGATCAAATAGCAATTGCAACAGGAAGTCAAAATGAACTGGAGGAATTGGATTTATCACTGTCCACATGTCCAGTGCGCTTTATTATCACAGTACAAGCCTTAAGAGAAGGTTGGGATTGTCCATTTGCTTATATTCTATGTTCTGTCGCAGAAACACAATCGTCGAGAGCTGTCGAACAACTTTTGGGACGTATCATGCGTTTACCCCAAGCGAAGAATAAAAAACAAAAGGATTTGAATAAGGCATATGCGTTTGTAACGGGCAGCTTTCACGATATAGCAGAAAGCCTTGAAACATCATTAATTCAAAATGGATTCCAACGTCAAGAAGCTAAAGAGATTATTTCTCGATTGCCAAGTTCACAAACCAGTTTTTCCTGGGATGAGCCTCAAGTTATTTTAGATTCTGTGAGTCTTGGAATTGAGGAGAAACCCACCTTTGATAATCTACCCCAAAATATTTTGAAACGTATTTTTTATGATGAAGAAAGGAAAATATTTACTTTTCAAGGGGTTATGGAGCATGAAGATTTATCCAAGATCCAGCAGTGTTTTACAAAACAGGAATCAAAAGATAAAATTGTAGAAATTTATAAGGCCTCACAACAACTAAAAACTGAAGGGAACTCACAATTTCCATCGGATAGCAACGAAGTGTTTTCTATTCCTGTTCTTTCCATCAAGCAAGGGGATTTCTTTGAACAATTTGAAGAAACACATTTTAGAGAGATTCTTTGGAAGTTATCAGATTGTGATTTTTCACTTACGGAATCTGAGTATCCGTCTAAACCTGATTCTGGAAAACAAGCGGAAGTTGACATCACAGATCAAGGTAAAATACAAATCCAGTTTCTATCCCAACTCCATCAACAAATGCAATTTATTGGAAGTGATTCTAATTGGGATATTCCATCTTTAATCAACTGGATTGATATGAAAATCCCACATCCTGATATTACACCTCAAGAATCAGGACTCTTCATCTCTAAAGTGATTCGATGGTTATTAGATGAAAGAGGTTTTTCAATCAGTGAGTTAGCCCACGAAAAATACCGATTAAAAAATGCTGTTTCCAAAAAAATAGATGTTCATCGTCAAAATTCTTTTAAAAAAGCTTACCAAAGTGTGTTGTTTGACAATCCCGTTGATGTGGTTGTAGATCCAAATCTTTGTTTTTCATATGATCCTGAGAATTATCCATGTAATCGTTTATACCAAGGAAGTTACCTTTTTAAAAAGCATTACTACAAATCAGTTGGAGATTTGAAAGATCATGGAGAAGAGTTTGAATGTGCTCAATATCTGGATACTCACCCGAATATTAAATATTGGGTTCGTAATTTGGAGCGTCAACCTTCATTTTCCTTCTGGTTGCAGACTTCTACTGACAAGTTTTATCCTGATTTTGTGTGTCAACTTCATGATGGAAGATACCTGGTAGTGGAATACAAAGGAAGTGATCGATGGAGTAATGATGACTCTAAAGAAAAACGAGATATTGGTGGACTTTGGGAAGAACGTAGTAAAGGGAAATGTCTTTTTATTATGCCAAATGGTAAAGACTTCAATGCAATTGGACAAAAAATGTGAAATATGAAGTCAAAAAAAGCAGTCAAAGATTTGCAAAGTATTTCAAACAGTGACGCAGCAAAGATCATTAATGAAAGAGGACAAATACTCATGAGTCCAGCTAAGTTATTTCTGTTGCCTTCCTAATCAAAAACCCGTTTGAATTCAAGCATCAATGAACGTCACATCCCCTGAAATCAAATGATGACTCTTGCCACTGGGATCTTCCAGAATCAACCTGCCATCGTGATCGATATCTTTGACTAGGCCACGATGGGTCTTTCCAATGACATCCACCGAAATTTCTCGACCAACTGTATTGGACAAAGCTTTCCAGCGTTCCAGGATTGAAGAAAATCCCTGTTCTGTGAACATATTATAGTACGTTTCCATTTGCAGCAAAAAGGAGCGAATCAGCCGAAGTCGGGAAAACGGTTGTCCTGCCGCGATGAGCAAAGAACTCGCTATTTCTTTTAATTCCGGGGCAAAGCTCTCAGGAGGAGTATTGATGTTCATGCCGAGTCCGAGAATAATATAATCCACCATGTCCGTCTCCATACTGATTTCTGCCAGGATACCCGCAATTTTTTTACCATCCGTTAAGATATCATTGGGCCATTTGATACAAACAGGGATATTGGTTTCTGCCAGAATTGCTTCAGCAGTCGCCACTCCAGCAATAAGGGTGAACTTAAAAGCATCGGCTGGTTCAATCGCCGGTCGTAAAATCAAGGAGGCATAAATTCCGTCTGCTTCGGGAGAAAGCCAGCTCCTCCCTTTTCGTCCTCGGCCGGCGGTTTGTGTTTCTGCCACGACCAGGGTTCCTTCCGGAGCATGATCCAGGGCCAGTTCTTTGGCAATGGTATTGGTGGAATCGACCGATTGAAGACAAACAATGTCTGTCTTGCCCAGTACTTTGGTTTGCAAACCGTCCAGAATTTCATTTTCCAGGAAACGATCAGGGGATTTTTCCAGGCAGTAGCCTTTTTTAGGAACGGCAGCAATCGAATAACCTTCTTCCCGCAAACGATGCACATGTTTATTGACAGCAGCTCGGCTGATGTTCAAGTGCAAACTCAAGGATTCTCCTGAAACCCACTGTTGGCTTTGTTCTTTCAAAAACCAGAGAAGTTTGTCTTTGGTGGTCATATTTCTTAGTACAGCTAATCAGAAATAGGTATTCAAATTCTTGTTGTGATAGTCTTACTCTTACTTTTAGTCCTAATCTTAAATCTTTAGAAAGCAGGGGATTGATTCTTTTAGTTTTGATTTTCTCTCTGTACTCTCTGTGACTCTGTGGCAAATATTTTTTGGTTTAGATTTTATGTAAACCCCGCATGATAATTCAGTTGACATTTAAGTCGAGCGCATTATATTAACAAGTTTCATATAGAATGTACATTGTCATAATGAACTCAAGTTTATCATCATTCTGTGATTAAGAGTTGGAGCGGTACGGATTGCCGTTGGGGCTGGATTCATGAAAAATCAAGAGGAGCAAAATTGGAGAGGAACCTTCTTTTTTGATCCGGCTGATTTGATCTATAATGATCATTTTCCAGCTTCCCCGGTAGTGCCAGGGAGTTTGATCATCAATGCTTTTTTGCAGGCACTGAAGCGTATTGACAGCAGACAACGCGTGTCGGTGGTGAAAAATTTCAGATACGTTCAGTTTGTCACTCCAGGAGAATATCCATTCTGCATCACACGCAAGAAAAATGAGTATTTTTGTGAGTTGTTTGATGCAGAAGCCAAAACTCTTGTTACCGGAAAATTAAGATGATGGAGTTGGTTTTCTCAGGGTGTCATGCCTTAGTTCTGGGGGCAAGCAGTGAGCTTGGCATTTGTTTGAGTCGTGATCTCATTGAAGCCGATATTTTTCCTGTGTTGACTTGCCGGAATGAAACAGGTATTCAGAAATTAACCAAGGAACTTTCTGATCTATCGGGAAAGTTCAAAACAGTAGCTCTTGATTTTACGAACGACCCCTCAATTTTGAAGACTTTTGCTGAGCAAATCGGGTGTGAACCAGATTTTCTTATCGATCTGGCGCAGCCTGATTTCGAATGTTTGGTCGGGAGTGCCTTGGAACCAGAAATTTTTGAATACTTTGCGGCAAGTATTGCTTTTCGTGCCGCTTGCTTGAAGCAAGTCGTCAGATTGATGTTGAAGAACCGTCAAGGACGGCTTGTTTATGTTTCCTCCACTGCGGCAGCGAGAGCCACCCCTGGACAGGGGTTTTATGCAGCAGCAAAGTGTGCAACTGGGGCAATATATCGCAATATTGGCCTGGAGATGGGAAGCCGAGGGGTCACAACCGTTACCTTGCGTCCTGGTTACATTGATGCTGGGCGTGGAAGGAGTTATGCCCAACAAAATACATCGGTGATCCGGAAACGCATCCCAACGAGGAAAATCTTGCAAACAAAGCAAGTTGTAGAAACGATCATGTTTCTTCTTTCTGATAGTGCATCTGGGTTCAATGCTACTGAAATTACTATGGATGGTGGCATGTCTGCGGGAAAATAAACCACACCAAGGAGTTTGATATGGAAATGTACGATAGCATTAAAGAAATTGTAGTAGACATATTGGATGTTGATCCTGATGAGATCACACCAGAGACTTATTTGGTCAGAGAACTGAACGCCGAATCAATCGATATGATGGAACTCGCTGTTGTTCTTGCTGACCAAATGGAAGTCGAAGTGGACGAAGAAGTGATTTTTTTAAGGTATTTACGGGACTACCTGGCTGAAGCCAAAGAAATAGGAATCAACAGTTCCTCCATGATTGCAGAAAAATATCCATTCCTTTCTCCTGAAAGAATTGAAGACATCCTGGGAGATTTGGATGATGGACCGGTTCTCCAGATTAAAGACATTGTGGCTTATATTGAATATTTAACATGATCCAGCAAACACTTGACAGGTTGATTGCCAACAGAAGAAGCATTAGAAAATACAAACCGGAGGTGCCCAAAGAAGAGTGGATTCAGGAATTGGTACGCTGTGCAACTTTGGCCCCTTCTCCATCTTTTTCTCAACCGGTTCGATTCTTCCGAATCCAGTCTCAGGCCATTCGGCAACGTTTGCATCAAGCCATGTCAGAAAGCAGAGATCGTTATCTGGAAGCGGTTGAGCAGG
>JANQHV010000146.1 GCA_028282505.1 SAR324 cluster bacterium
GATCGTCTGCGTAGTCGAACTACGTGGGCGATGCGTCAACGCAGGAAATCGGAATAAAAGACAAGTAAATGTGTAAGTTATTTTTGGAACATTCCTTAAAGAAGGACAGGTTTTGACTTTTCCCTTGCTCTTCCTTGGTTGATAAAATCGTCATAAGTTGTGACAAACGTATGCGCTCGTCTATAAGGAAATGAGGGCACGTTAGGAACTGATACTATTTAACACGGGTGATTCCCTCGTGAGTGATCTCCAGGGTCTCGATTAACACGTCGTCTACCCTGCCATCTAAAGAGCCTGACTCATATTTGGTAGGCCAGGCAAAGGTAATGTTCCAGCGGGCTTTATCTTCCCCTTTTTCATCAATTAAGATGATGGAAATGTTTTTCTTGACTTTGCCCATCTCGGTCCTTCCGACTTGTTTCGTCCATTCATAGAGATCTAAGCCATTCGTGATACCGCGTTTTAACGATAACGTTCCCCAACTTGTCAAACCGGAGAGATGTCTCGTGTCAGGGGGGTGAATCCCTTCACCGCACTCTATATCTTCGGTCATGGAATCTGGAATGGAGGCTTCCGAAAAACCAGCGATTTGAATGCCCTCAATTTCTAAGCGAAAACTAAAATTTTGATAAGGGTCCACTCTTTTTCCAGCGGCCATTGTCTTTTCTCCTTCAAAATGGGTTGATTAAGCAGGAAGCGTTTTTTGTCCGAAGACTTTACCCAATCATTTAAGGCTGACAGTGTACTAGTAATGACTCAAGAAACTCATCAAATTCAGGTTATTTCATCTCAACGGCAGCAATTTCCAGAGCAATTTCGACGTTGTCTCCAACCATCACTCCTCCCGTTTCTAGTGCTTTATTCCACTTGATATCAAAATCTTTACGATTGATCATTCCCTTGGCTTCAAACCCGATTCTGGTGTTACCCCAGGGATCTTTTGTTGTGCCAAGCATTTTGCCGGTCAAGGTAATTTCCTTGGTAATTCCCCGGATTGTCAAATCTCCAATGGCTGTGATATTGTCTCCCTGGCCTGAAAAACTTTTGCTGACAAACGTCATATCTGGAAATTGTCCGACATTGAAAAAATCCGGACTTCTCAAATGTTTGTCCCGTTTTTTTTCTCGAGTATCAATAGATGCCAGTTTGATCGTCCCTTTGACCGACTGAATCATTTGTTTGTTGGGGTCTGCTACAATTTCTCCAGAAAAATCGGTAAAGATGCCGCGTACCGTAAACATCATTAAATGTTTTACTGAAAAATGCACTTGCGAGTGTACCGGGTCCACTTGATACGTTTCACCCCAGACTGCTGTTGAGAAAATGAATAATCCTAAAGTTGCCAGCGCTAGTTTTTTGAACATAGGAACCTCCAGTTGAATGTTGATGTCGTATAGAATAAACGACGACATGAGAAACAAAAACAATCACATTATTTTATCAAATATAATTAAGAAAAAAAGTATTTTATTGTGCGTTTCTTCATCAAGCCAAGGCAACCTGGGGTTGCTGGTGTTCCCTAATAGGAAAATGCACAACTGCGGCAAAGATGCCCAGCCCTGCTCCAATGAGCCAAACCAGATCGTAGCTTCCTGTTGCATCAAAAATGACACCGGCCAACCAGGAACCTAAAAAAGCACCAATCTGATGGCTAAGCATCACCAATCCAAAAAGTGTGGCCATGTATTGTGGCCCAAATAATCGTGCAATCACCCCACTGGTCAATGGAACGGTGGATAACCATAACATGCCCATCATCACCGAGAAGAACATAAAGAGTTCAACGGTTTTGGGAGACAAAACAAAAAAGATACATAATAAGGCACGCAAGACATAAATCGAGGAAAGCAACCAACTTTGCCGGTATCGTCCTCCCAACCAACCGGCCAAAAGTGTTCCGACGATATTGAAGAGGCCAATCAGAGCCAATGAATTGGAAGCGACACTGTAATCCAAACCACAGAGGGCCACTAAGTTTGGAAGGTGTACGGCAACAAAGGCAACATGAAAACCGCAAACGAAAAAACCAACAAAAAGCAGCTGATAACCCTTGTTGGCAACAGCTTCCGAGAGTGTCTGTTTCATCGAAAGTTCACTTGTACGGTTTTCTGCTTTGCCGGTTAAGGTCATGCCTGCGGGTACCATTAAAGCACAAATGACACTGATCACCAGCAGTGCGTTCACCCATCCAAAACTAGCAATAAACTCCGTGCTGACCGGTGCCATGACAAATTGCCCGACCGACCCACCAGCACTGGCAATGCTCAAAGCAAACGTTCTTTTCTCGGCAGTCACTTTCCTCCCAATCGCGCCCAACACGACTGGAAAAGTAGTGGCACTCACCCCAAGCCCCATGATGATCCCAATACTGCCATGAAACATCCAGGCAGTTGTTGAATACGCCATCAATACCAGACCAGCAATGTACAAAAAACTACCCAAAATCACTGTTTTGGTGGTCCCATAGCGGTCCGCAAAGATGCCTGCTACTGGAGAGGCCGCCCCCCAAAGCAGATTTTGAATGGCAAATGCCAGACCGAAGGTTCCTAAAGGCAACCCCAAACCGGACATCATATCAGGGATAAACAATCCCAGGGATTGCCGCACCCCCATGTTTAAAGAAAGGATCAAGGCTCCACTGAAGATAATGAGCATGATTGGAAATCTGGTCATAATTTTCCTAAATCTTTTTACATGTTATACCCTGTCTCTTGAGGTTGTTCCCCAAAATGAACCCACCTTAGAAAAGTACCCTGTTCTTTTAGATGGATCAAACTTTTTTCTTTTGATAAACTATTTGTTTTTATTATTGCGGAACAACCAATTTTCTATTGATCGATATCATGAATTATATTGAACCTGTTTTTCGACCACCCAGTGAAGCCAAGTCCTTGATCCTGCAAGTAACCAATGGATGTTCCTGGAACCGATGTTCCTTTTGCGAGATGTACACGGCTCCGCAAAAAAAATTCCAGGCAAAGCCAGAAAAACAGCTAAGAGAGGAGCTGCAATTTCTGCAACAGTCGGGTTATCGATTTCCACGGATTTTTTTGGCAGATGGAGATGCCATGACCTTGTCCTTTCGGCGGCTGAAAACAATTTTAGAAGCCATTCAGAACTACTTGCCTGGCACCAGAAGAGTTTCCTCCTATTGTCTGCCTAGAAATTTGAAAAACAAATCGGTGGAAGAATTAAAAGAGTTACAGCAGCTGGGATTGAGCATTCTCTATGTGGGATGTGAAACAGGGGATGAGGAATTGCTGCATACAATTGGCAAGGGAGAAAGTTACAGATCGTCTCTGGATGCGTTACAAAAAATCAAGCAAGCGCACCTCAAAAGCTCGGTGATGATTGTCAATGGACTGGGAGGGCGAAAATTCAGCCAGCAACATGCAATCCATTCGGCAAAACTGATGACGGAGACCCAACCCGATTATCTTTCTACCCTGGTTCTGTCATTTCCTGAAGGGCCAAAACGTCATCAGGACCATTTCAATGGTCAGTTTGAACAGCTCACTCAACTGGAATTATTTGAAGAATTAGCACTGTTCATCAGTCATCTGGAATTGAGCCATACGGTTTTTCGCAGTGATCATGCCTCCAATTACCTGATTTTGAAAGGAACACTCAACGCCGATAAAGAGAAGCTACTCGACCAGTTGCATACCGCCATCCACACTCCAACAGCCATCCATTTACGCAAAGAGTGGCAACGTGGGCTTTGACAAGGCATTCTCTTCTCTTTTCCTTCTACTCTTGAAAACTGTCCAAGGCTTCTGCTTCTGTTGGGTAAATAGGAATGATTTGGTTCAATTTGACGTACTTCAAAGCATCAGAAACATCACCTGTTGGTCGACACAGGGCAATTTTTCCAGGCTGGTGTTTGGCAAGAACAGCAAGGGCTCCTATGCCTGAAGAATCAATACGGAACACCTTTTCCAAATTGATGACAACGGCCTTTGGTTGGTTTTCTCCTACCGTATCCATGCAGTAGGCACTCAACTGCTTGGTCCATTCGAATGTGCATTCTCCCTCTAGTTCAATAATGCAGATGTTGCCCTTCATGTAACTTAAAAAATTCATGAATCCCCTTCTTTCCTGATGCTTTCTAAAGCGTCCTCTTCTGTATCGAAAATAGGAATAATTCTATTGACATACACATCGTTAAAAATACGGGAAACGGAGCGGTCAGGCTGGCAAATCACAAAGTCAATATTATTTTTTGTCAGCCTCCCATAGGTGAGCAAAACAACACCCAATCCCGTTGAATCAATTCCCGTAATCTCTGTTAAATTCATAATCAAGGTATTGAAGTCACCGTTATCCATTAATTCATTGATGTGCAAGCGGACTTCTTTTGCTTGTGCAATGTTCAGTTCTCCAGTGATGGTAACGATACAAACATCATCTTTTGTGCGTTGTGACAGTCCCATAATTAATATATTCTCATTATTTATATTTTAGGCAATTTCGCTCCGATTGTATAGCACACTGTGTGTTCTTTGCAATGCCGTATCAACGGACCGCTTGAAGCTCTAAAAAATCTGGCATAATCCAGGCAAGTTCATTTTTGGAAATCACCTTATAGGGTTTCCCGAAATTATTTCTGAAGCGAAAAATCGTCCAGAATGAGGGTGGTTTTACAAAAATTTGAGGCGAATAGTGGTTCTATTTAACAAAAATTTTTGGTGGTCCGGCATTCCGGAAATCCACACCATTTCTGGCGGTTTTGCAGCAGGATA
>JANQHV010000149.1 GCA_028282505.1 SAR324 cluster bacterium
GATCGTCTGCGTAGTCGAACTACGTGGGCGATGCGTCAACGCAGGAAATCGGAATAAAAGACAAGTAAATGTGTAAGTTATTTTTGGAACATTCCTAAGTACATCAGAAGATGGATAATTATGATCTTTGTAAATAGTCAATGGCATAACGAGCAGCAGCTTCATAGCCATAGAGGCCCAGCCCAATCACAGAGCCTATAGCTATGTCAGAAAAATAAGAATGGTGGCGGAACGGTTCTCTTTTGAAGACGTTCGAAAGGTGAATTTCAATGAACGGAATTTTAATGCCCAGGATCGCATCGCGCAACGCAACACTGGTATGGGTATAGGCTCCTGGATTGAATAACAAAAAATTCGATTCCCGGTGAGTGTGAAGCCAATCAATCAGCCCTCCTTCAGAATTTGATTGAAATGCCGCACACTCGATTTGCTGTTGTTTGAAGATTTCCGTTATATTTTGCTCAATTGCCGGAAGAGTGGCTGTTCCATAAATGCTGGTTTCCCGTGTGCCTAGTAAATTGAGATTAGGTCCATTGAGCAGTAAAACTTTCTTAGGCATTCTTGTTCTTCTCCATCAGGTGGTGATCAACTGTTCGAATTGTTCCAAATAATCAGCAATCGCCGATTCCACGACTCGTTTTGCATGGGCTTGGCCATATGGTTCTCCGACAGAGACGGGCGATCCCTCTCGTGGAAGGGATTTATAGGTCGTGAAATAATGTCGTATGCGTTCCACCAATATTTCAGGCAGTTCAAACAAATCATTCACGTCAGCCCATATCGTGTCGTTATCCAAAACGGCAACTATCTTGTCATCGGCTTCCCCATGATCCAACATTGGTATTCCGCCAACAACACGTGCATTTAAGATGACTTCGGCACGGTCAATGGGGCGTTCACTGACAACACAAATATCCAATGGATCTTCATCCCCCCCTTTGGCTTTCTCCATCAATGCCCCAACGCGCCGACCACAATAGGTGCGTGGGATAAATCCATACAATGTTGGTGGTAACGACGAGGTCCGATGGGGGCGATCTACTCTCAGGTATCCCGTGGTTTTATCCACTTCATATTTGATGTGATCAAAGGGAGTGATCTCAATGTAGGCATGCACCAATGCTGGCGGGGTCGGCCCCACATCAATCCCATGCCATGGATGAGGTCGCCAGCGATAAAAGGATGAAGAAGTCATAGTCCTCCTTTAAAAACTTAGAGTAGAGCTACAGAACGATTGACTGAGATTTTATTTAGCTGTTGAAACGCTGTATACCACAGATCATTGCATAAGAGAAAGGATTTAGTACCTTTCTTGACTTTTTATTTCTGTATTCATGTTGTAGTTATAAGCAATTTCAACAATTGAATATTTTGCTGTTGAAGCTCACCAAATGTCAAGGAAATGAGAACCTGTTTGGAAAAGATGGTTCGCTAGATACACCATGAAGAAAAGAGGGTCTTTTATGAATATTGATAATTTCAGTATCCGGAATAAAATTCTTTTGAGCAATGGAATTGCTTTAGTTCTCATGGTTGTTGTAGCCATTACGGTACTTTTCAACCTGAAAAAACTTCAAGACAACATCGCCTGGGTTACTCATACTCATCAAGTCATTGCACAAGGCAACCTGCTCACAAAATTTCTGGTCGATATGGAAACGGGCATGCGTGGTTTTCTGATTACAGGAGATGAAAAATTTCTCGAACCCTATGAAAGTGGAACAATAGAGTTTGAGAACACTATCAAAGATTTGAAGAAAACAGTGAGTGATAATCCAGACCAGGTTGTCAAACTTCAAAAGATTCATGACCTGGAGGAACAATGGAAAGCCGAAGCAGCCATTCCTGCAATAGAAAAAAGAAGGGCAGTTGTTGCAGGAGCGAAGGAGGAAGTGGTCAATCCCACTACTTTTAAAGACGTGATTGCCTTCGTTCAAGCCGGCACAGGCAAAAGATTGATGGATACCGGGCGTGAACTGTTGCACGAATTTATCGAGACTGAGCAGGAATTGGTCCAAATTCGCAATGCTAAGGAAGAGGATAGTGCCAACCTGACCATTCTTGTGATTATTGTGGGCACACTGATTTCAATCGTTATCGCTTTTTTATCATCATTTTTTATCTCTCGGAAAATATCAGACCCTCTCAATGATTTGGTCTTCATTCTGGAAAGAATGGCCTCTGAGGGAGATCTGAATCAGAAAGTCCATGTACGTGGCACTGATGAATCAGCAAGACTGGGGAATTCGTTCAATAAACTGATGGGCAATTTGCAAATGGTGATTGAGCAAACCAATGTGATCGCTCAGGGGAACTACACCAAAGATTTCATTCCACTTTCTCAAAATGATCAGTTGGGGAAAGCTATTAATCAGATGTTGGAATCCTTGCGGACTGTTGTCAGGCAAGCCGACATCATTGCTCAAGGAGATTACTCGGCTCGCATTAGTCCACGCAGTGATAGTGACAGTTTGGGCCTTGCCATGTCTAAAATGACGAGAACCTTGTGGAACGTGACCGAAATATGTGAAGCCATTGCGAAAGGCGATTACAGCATGGGCATCAGCATCAAAGGAGATAAAGACCAATTGGGTAAAGCAGTCAATCAGATGCTGGAGTCCTTGCGAGGCATTGTCAATCAGGCCAATACCATTGCGAAAGGAGATTACTCTCTTGTCATTACTCCACGTGGAGAAAATGACAGTTTGGGCCTTGCCATGTCTGAAATGACCCAAACACTACGGGAAGTGACTGACAAAACGGAGCAGCAAAACTGGTTGAAGACGGGGCAGAACATGCTACTCGAATCCATGCGTGGTGATTGGGATGAGGTGACTCTGGCACGCCGAACGATCACCACACTTGCTAAATACCTCAATGCACAAATTGGGGCTTTTTATCTGGCTGAGAACAATACGAACACGTTAAAACTTCATGGTAGTTACGCTTTCAACAAGCGCAAGAACCTCAATGAACGTATTACGCTTGGAGAGGGCCTGGTCGGGCAAGCTGCTTTTGAACAAGAAATGATTTCTATCACCAATGTCCCTGAAAATTACACTCGTATCCATTCTGCCATCGGAGATGAAGTTCCCCGTAATGTGCTGGTCAGCCCTTTCATGCATGAAGGAAAATTGAAAGGAGTGATTGAATTGGGCTCATTTCAAGAATTCTCCGACCTGCATATGGAATTTCTCGATTCTGTCATGGAAAATGTTGCAATTATGGTCAATTCTTCTCAAGTTCGTACGAAGACTCAAGAACTCTTGGACAAGACTCAACAACAGGCAGAGGAACTGCAAGCCCAACAAGAAGAATTGCGTGCGGCTAATGAAGAGTTGGAAGAACAAACCAAAACGCTGCAACTGTCTGAAGAACGATTACAAGCCCAACAAGAAGAACTGAAAGCATCCAATGAAGAATTAGAAGCACAAACTCGTATCTTGGAGCTTCAACAAACAGAAGTCCGAGAAAAGAATATAGAACTGGAACAGGCCAAATTCGACATTGAAGAGAAAGCACAGGCTCTGGAACTGAGCAGTAAATACAAATCAGAATTTTTAGCCAACATGTCCCATGAACTCAGATCGCCCCTCAACAGCCTTCTGCTATTTGCGGAGATGCTCAAAGACAATCAAGAAGGAAACTTGACTGAAAAGCAAGTCATGAGTGCTAAAAATATTCATGAAAGTGGAGTCGAACTGTTGCATCTCATCAATGAAGTACTCGATCTGGCCAAGGTCGAATCGGGTAAAATGGACATCCATGTCGAGCCTGTCCCTCTCAATGAATTGACCAATTATGTCCAAGCGAACTTTGAACATTTGACTGAAAAGAAGGGACTTGGATTGCAGATACAAATGGACAAAAATTTACCAGAGTCGATTCAAACGGATCAACAAAAAGTCTGTCAAATCCTTAAAAATTTTCTGTCCAATGCCATCAAATTTACCCGTGAAGGTTCAATTTCTTTTTCGATCACTCCTCCCACAGAAGAACAGCGCAAAACATTTCGTTTGTCTTCCGAGCTTCAGATTGCTCTGTCGGTTTCTGATACTGGAGAAGGGATTCCAAAAGAGAAGCAACAAATGATCTTTGAAGCTTTTCAACAGGTTGATGGGAGCACTAGCCGAAAATATGGAGGAACCGGCTTGGGTTTGTCCATTTCCCGCGAATTGTCCAAGCTACTGCAAGGATCGATTGGTTTGGAAAGTGCTCCAGGCAAAGGTAGTACGTTCACCCTGTATTTACCAGCATCCCCCACGGAGACTATTCCACCTGCTCCGTCTGCTTCTCCTCCAAAAAGCCCTAGTGCTTTGGTTAAAGAAGTGTCTTCCCGCATTGCTGAACAAACACCCTCTGTCACCCGTATTCCTGATGATCGTGAAGTATTATCTGCTTCCGCACAAACTTTATTAATCATTGAGGATGACACCAAATTTATCCAATTGCTTTCTGAACAGGCCCATCAGAAAGGGTTTCAAGTGTTGATTGCCCAGGACGGAGAAGCAGGAGTTCAAATGGCACAAGAATATCGGCCCACTGCTATCATTTTAGATATCGGCCTGCCCAAGTTGGACGGATGGATGGTGATGGATCATCTCAAAACCAATGCCATTACGCGGCACATTCCAGTTCACTTCATTTCCGCCTCTGACGAATCACAACGTGCTCTACAGATGGGAGCGATTGGTTTTTTGACGAAACCCGCCAACCAACACGACTTGAAAATTGTTTTTCAACAGATTGAAGAACTGCTGGATCAAACGAACAAACGACTCCTTCTGATTGAGGATGAGGAAATTGTGAAGGAGAAGATGGTCGAACTGATTGAAGATAGTGACGTGAGTACAACAGCCACCTCTAGTGCTGAAGAAGCTTTGGAAATCCTGCAAACCCAATCATTTGACTGTATTGTGCTCGATCTGCATTTAGAAGGTATGTCAGGATTTGAATTTCTGAAAAAAGTGGAAGCTTCTCCAGAATTGAGTTTGCCTCCTGTTGTGATTTATACTGGTAAAGAACTGACTGAAGAAGAAGATCGCCAACTGAAACGTTTTACCCAGAGTGTCGTCATTAAAGGGGCAAAATCTTTGGAACGCCTGCTGGCAGAAGTTACCTTGTTTCTGCACCGTGTCGAAGCCAATATGCCCGAATATCAACAAGAAATCCTGCATCGTGTTTATGATCCTGAAACGGCACTGGAAGGTAAAACGGTGTTGATTGTGGATGATGATGTACGCAACATCTTTGCACTCACTCCCCACTTGGAAAAGAAGGGAGTCCTGGTCATTAAAGCCTTTGACGGCAAAGAAGCACTCACCGCACTCCAAGACAATGCCAATCAAGTGGATTTGGTCTTGATGGATATTATGATGCCGGAGATGGATGGGTATGAGGCCATTCAAGAAATTCGAAAACAGCCTAAGTTTCAGAATTTGCCCATTATTGCTTTGACTGCCAAGGCCATGCAGGAAGATCGAGAAAAATGCCTGGAAATTGGAGCCAGTGATTATTTGAGTAAACCGGTTGATACGGCTAAATTGCTCTCACTGTTGCGGGTCTGGTTAAATAAATAGTACTTGGTCATGAAATAACAGGAATTGACCAGCAATATTCTCTCAGCTTGTCGAAGAGAATACACTAGTTTTACTTCGGCAAGCTTAGCAGACAGAGTGGCCTAAAATGTGATCAATTCCTAACCTCCAAATGTAAAGATCGATGGATCAATCAAAAATCATCAATCAAAATTCTAAAACGCAAAATATCGAAATCAAACTTCTCTTAGAAGCGATGTTTCAGCAATACGGTTATGATTTTCGTAACTATGCGCAAGCTTCCATTGAGCGTCGTGTCCTGCATCGACTCAACCTCTCTGATTGCCAGAACATTTCAGAAATGACACACCGTGTGTTGTATGACCGTTCATTTTTTGAAACCCTGGTACATGATTTTTCCATCAGTGTCACCCAAATGTTCCGTGATCCTCCTTTATATCGGGTCATACGCACAGAGCTCATTCCTGTGTTGAAAACCTACTCGTTCATTCGTATTTGGATTCCTGGTTGTGCTACCGGAGAAGAAGTTTATTCCATGGCAATCTTACTCCAAGAGGAAGGTCTCTATGAACGTACTAAAATTTATGCGACGGATATGAATCAAACGATATTGAACAAGGCAAAAGAAGGACTTTATCCTGTCGAATCGATCAAGAGCTATACCGAAAACTACATGAAGGCAGGAGGAAAGCAGGATTTTTCGGATTACTATACGGCACGCTACGAATTCGCTTTAATGCATCCTGATTTAAAAAAGAATATTATTTTTTCAGCCCACAATCTGGTTTGTGATGAAGTCTTTCAGGAAATGCACCTTGTTTCTTGTCGAAACGTTTTTATTTATTTCAATAGAGATTTACAAAACCGAGCACTGCGTCTTTTTCATGAGAGTTTAGTCCCAGGAGGATTTTTGTGTTTGGGAACCAAAGAAAATCTTAAATTTTCTGAGTATGAAAAACACTTTGATACCATTGCCCAACAAGAGCGCATCTACCAGAAAAAACGAGAATTTTAAATTGGTAGAGAAACTCTTTTTCTTGAAAATAGCAAAAATAAAGACGGATGAAAAAGTCTACCATCTCATATGAAGCAGTAGCGATTGGATGTTCAGCAGGTGGTACTGATGCATTGCAGCAACTTTTACCAAAATTGCCTGCCACCTTTCCGTTAGCCATCTTGGTTGTACAGCATCTTCATCCCCAGTCTAGTGGATATCTCGTTCAAGCGTTGGACAAAAGCAGTCAAATCACAGTGAAAGAGGCCCAAGATAAAGAATTGATTGTTGCAGGAGTTGCTTATTTTGCTCCCCCCAATTATCATCTCCTGGTAGAGCGAGACCGCACTCTGGCTATGAATG
>JANQHV010000157.1 GCA_028282505.1 SAR324 cluster bacterium
TTGCTGTCATTTTCTCTTCTTTGAAAGGAAGGCTCTCAGCAATCCATTCCAATTTTTTCTGCTTAGTTTGTAATCGGGTAAACAGTAGAGAAGGCAGTATACGAAGCCGTGATGCTTTTTCAGGAAGCGAAACCCCAAAAAGTTTTAAAGCATCCCGTCCGATAGCCAGTGCTTCTGCAAATTCGGTTTGGCTGGCATAATAACGGATTTGGATTTCGAAAAATTTCGTTTTTTCATGGAGATTTTGGGCATTTTCTATTCCCTCAACACAGTCTGCCTGCATCATCTCATAGTTCCCATTGAGGCAATTTAGCTCAGCTTTTTCCATCTGAAAACTGATTGCTAACTCATAATAACGTTCCCATTTATCTTCTGGTAATAACTGGAGTCCAGACAGGCAAAATTCCAACGCTCTGTCAAAAGCACCGGATGTCTTTGCTTGTTGTATCGCCTTGAGAATCAATTGGGCTAAATTCAATCGCTCTTCCAACCCTTCCATAATATTGGTGGCCAAACACAGCTGATGCACGACCTGGAAAATAGTGCGGTCAAAATCGGTTGTTGCCAGAGTATCTCGTAAAACTCGACCAATGTGAAGGTGATATTGTTGCTTGCGTTCTGTTGGTATCAAACGATACACCGTTTCATAAATCCGATCATGAATAAAAGAATAGTTTGCTTCTTTTTTGGTCAATATACTTGTTTCTAAAGCGGGTTGCAGACATAGTCGAACTTGATCTTCGGGACGCTCAAGAATTTGACTCAGGAGATCTAAACGAAAATGACTGCCAATGCAAGAGGCGACTTGCAAAGCCGTTTGGCTTTCACTACTCAGTCCATTGAAACGGATCTCTATTAAATCAAACAGATCCAGGGCCATTTTTTCATGAATTTCCTGGAGGTGCCAGGACCATTGGTTGTGGTAGTAAATCAGTTTCTCCTCATAAAGCATGCTCATGAACTGATGCATGAACAGTGGATTTCCTCCTGTTTTTTCAAAGATGGCTTCCGCCAAAGGATGGACCTCTTTTTCTGTCAGAAACAATTGTTCTGCCAACATTGTGCGAATGACAGAAACCGGTAAAGGTGTGATTGAAAGTTGTTCGATACCAATCTCTTTTTCCTGGATTTCTGTCAGAGTTTGTTGCAACTGCTCTACTTGCTCCACTTCTGTCCGATACGCACCAATGAATAATACATGTTGAATTTCCGGATCGGTGATTAAGGTTCTGAGAAGCGACAAACTGTCGGTATCGGCTCTATGTAAATCATCCCAAAACAGGATCAATGGCGATCTGTGCTGAGCAAACACTCGAAGAAAGCTTCGTAATGTGTGGTGAAACTGGGGTTGGTAATACATCGAAAAGGAAAAAACAGGATCTATGGCAGGAAATATGGGTTGTAATTCAGGAATGATTCCTATCATCAAAGATAAGCTCTTTCCCAGTGAAGATTGCAACTGTTTTTTCCATTGATCAACAGATTCCTGATTTTCAGCCAGGATTTGGCGAATCAAATTTTGAAAAGACAACAGAATTGCGGAATAAGGAGTGTTCTGTCCCGATTGTTCAAACGTTTCTGAAACAAAATATCCGTTTCCTATGTCAATTGTTTTATGAAATTCCTGAACAATGGCAGATTTGCCAACACCTGCTTTTCCATTCAGCAATATCATTCGTGGTTTTCCTGTTTGAACCTTCTGCAACGCTTGCTGTAATTTTTCAACTTCAGCGTCTCTGCCATGAATGCGGGAAAAAACAGAAAAAGCATTCAAAGCATCTGCCTGAGCCAGAGGAAAATCCACGATTCTTTTTTCGTTCCTAAGAGTTGCATATTTTTCCAGATCCACTCGCAGGCTAAACGCACTTTGATAGCGTTCCTCCATGCTTTTGGACAGCAGTTTTGTGATGATATTGGATAGCAAAAAAGGAATATCTGGTTTAATTTGATAAGGAGGTTCCGGTTTTTTAGTAAGATGGGCTTGACTCCATCTCATGACATCACCTTCTTGAAATGGAAGTTGTCCTGTCAACATTTCATAAAACAGTACTCCCAAGCTATATAAATCTGTTCTGATATCCACCGGTTTATGGAACCCTGGTAATTCTTCCGGTGCTCTATAAGCCCAATCTGACTCAGCCTGATCCATTCTGTCAGGATCAGAAGCTGGCAGTAAAACAGCACGACTGAAATCGATGAGCTGCACGATCAAGGAATTTTTGTTGAGCAGAATATGACCAGGCTTGATATTGAGATAAACGATATTGTTTTGGTGAAT
>JANQHV010000182.1 GCA_028282505.1 SAR324 cluster bacterium
AGGACTCTCCACCGCCAGTTATACCTTCAAAGGTTTTGCTCCTCCTAAATCAGGACAACGAAAAAAATTCATTGCTAGGGACTATGATCTCCCACATACTCTCGTCTTTTTTGAATCCCCTTATCGCCTCATCAAATTTTTGCAAGATGCCTATGACGTATTGGGCAATCGCAAAGCCGCCGTTTGCCTGGAACTGACAAAAAAATTCGAACGAGTCCACAGAGGTTTCCTGGCAGAACTCACTGAACAATTCCAATCTATCAAAATCAAAGGAGAAATCACCATTGTGATTGCTGGCAATCATCCCAAATTTATTAAAAATTCAGAATAACCGATTAATTCCCTCATGCAGTTGCTTTTATAGATTAGCAACTGCCTCTTCTTCTGTTGTGTAAATGGAAAGAATTTTTTCCAAATTAGAACTTTGGAAAGACTTGTAAATTTCGTCACTCACATGGCAAAAACCAAACGGAGCCCCGCGTTCATTGGCCTTTTTAAAAAAGATGATCAACATTCCCACTCCCAATGAAGTGAGATAATTGACCCGTTTCAGATTGATGAGAAATGCTCTGTGATCTGAGTTTTCCAACAATGTTTCCATATAGGATTCAAATTCGCTGACTTCCTTTTTCAGAAACCGTCCTTCAATACTCAAAATACACACATTATCCTTAATACTATGGCTGAGTTTCATCATTTTCTTCTAACTAACTTGAACCACGATCTTTGCAGATTTTTCGTGGTATTCCGAACGAATGGGAAGAATTTTCAATAACCTCAAACAATTTAAGAACCTGCTTGAAAAACCTGATTTTGTTGCAAAACCATCTTTTCCAAACAGGTTCTAAAGATCGCTTCCTTCGTTTAAGATGAAAATCTTCCAGTTTTTGTATGTTTTATCACCTTAGCCACCATATCACAATACAATCCGTTTCATCATCAAGGGCCATGCCATGTCATAACCGTCATTGGAAAAGAATATTTGAATCAAGCTGATCATGGTAAATCTTGATAAAAAAAATTGAATTAATTATGCTCAGCCTTGCACAACAATGTTTTTGTTGCCCATTACACTCTAATCAGGAGGTTCAATGAAAACTAACGGACTAATATTACTTTTGATATTTTTCATACAAACGAGCAGTGGGTTGGCAAAGGAAAACATCACCTGGTTTGCAGGCGACTTTCCTCCTTTTTTTATACATACCGGTCCTAGTAAGGGAAAAGGAACAATCAATGCAATCGTGAATTTTTACAAAGAACGCATGCCCGAATATGAACACTCGCACATAGAAGCCAACATGCCACGTTTTATGAAACAAGCACAAGATGGTGAACAATGGTGTCATCCTTGGCTTTTGAAAACACCAGAAAGAGAGAAATTTCTATATTACTCTATCCCCATCACTCTGGCCCTTTCAAACCACCTTATCATCAAAAAGAGTAAACTCTCCTCTTTTGGGGAAGGTAATGCAGTCGCATTGGCAGAAATTTTGAAGAATAACCAATTCACCGGCAGAGTTGTCAAAGGACGCTCCTATGGAAAGAAAATTGATGCACTCATTGAACAGCATCAAGCAGATTTTAAGATCAAGCAAGTCATCCAGGAAGACACCAGCCTCTTAAAAATGATACTGCACGAACGGATTGATTACACCATCAATTATCCACCACTTGCCGAATATGCCGCCCACACATTTCGTGCACAGGGAAAATTTATCTCCATCCCTATCAAAGAGGCTCCTGCCATCCAACCGGCTTATGTCGGTTGTGACAAAACGCTATGGGGACGAAAAGTAATCGACCGTATTAATGAAATTGCACGCAAGGAGAGGAATAGCCTTCAGTATCGTCAACTGGTCACTGAACTATGGCTCGATGAAAACTCTTCCAGAATTTTACAGGAATCTTATGATGAACTGATGTTTCAAGAATGAGAGCAAAAGCGTTTGAAGTCGATAATGGTTTTACGGTTTTGAAAAGAGGCAGATCGTCTATTTTATTTGTATTCAAACCCCAGAATCGTTAAATCATCGTGACAATTATCGTTTTGGGACCATTGTTTGAGGTAATCCAGCAGATGATCCAGGATGTAATTAAGGTCTTGCTTTCGCTGGTCCTGAAACATCTGAATCAAACGCTCCAGACCAAACATTTCTTTCTCCTGATTAAACCATTCTGTGATACCATCTGTTAAAATAAACACTCGATCTCCCAGAGACAATTGATAGACTTCCTCAACATAAGGTTTTGGTTCATTCCCAAACAGCCCTAACGGCAAACCTCTCTTTTCCAGTCTAATTGCATCAGATTTTTCAACAGGAATGATGATAACAGGAACGTGCCCAGCGTTGGAAGCCTGAAGCAGTCCTGAAGGAGAAATTCTCAAATAAACCCCACTCACATACCGTTCTGCTCGATCTCTGGAAGCCAGTAACATATTCAAATGGCTGAGCACTTGATTGGTCGGTAAATCACCACGGATGCTGTCTAAACCAATTTGGATCTTCATCGTCATAAAAGCAGCAACAATTCCATGCCCTGTCGCATCCCCTAAAAAAATATTAACATCCTGGTCGCGATTCAATGAAACATCATAGATATCTCCAGAAACCCCTCCCCCAAAAGGATAGTAGCGATAATCATATTGAAGAAAAGAAATCTCTGGAAATTCAGGCAACACCGATTGTTGAAAATCAACGGCAATGTCCAGATCTCTCTGTAAGATTTCCGCATGACGATCCAATTCTTCCTTCATCTGTTTGAGCTGCACTTCTACCCGTTTACGCTCAATTGCATAACGGATGGAGCGTTCCAGAGGAACAGGGTGGAGAAAATGTTTAACCAAAAATCCAGAGGCTCCAGCTTCCGTAGCTTCTACATCGATTTCCCGCTCTTCTCTTCCTGTAATCACAATCAAGGGTACTGTATAATTACGCTGTATTGCTTCCCGAATGATTTCCAGGCCGGTTCTCATCTCATCCAGGTGATAATCTACCAGACACACATCATAGTGGTCTCGACTGAGTTCTTTTAAAGCATCATCATAGGTCTTTATCCACTCGACATCATAATCCACTCCCTCAACTTCCTCCAGCATCTCCTGAATGGCCATTGCCTGAGTCAACGAATCTTCAACAAGCAATAACTTGATTGACATAGTCTATTTTCTGTAAACAAGCACTCATATTACGTGACAATCTTTGCAAAAATACTATTTTTTCATCCTCCTCCTTCAAACGCTAATCGCAATTCAAGTAAGGAGTCTTATCACTTTAGTAGCCCTATCACAATACAATAGGTCGTTTTTTCAAACTAAACAGGTGCATCAAAAGCCTTTGAATAAAAGGAATATACATTTTATTTTAATTGACGTATTCTATATTTTATATGCGTTTTACATACATTTAATGTTTTTTAATCCAAGGAGTGACAATGGCAGTTTCAACAGTGAGATTAAGTGAACCAGCAATGAAAGCGGTGACAATTGCTGCTAAATCCAACAAAAGGAGTATTCCAAAACAAATTGAATGGTGGATTGAGATAGGAAAACTTTGTGAACTCAATCAAGACCTTCCGTTGAAAGTCATTAAAAGCACTTTAGAAGGATTAAGAGATTTAGAAGAAGGCACTACTGATCTTGAAGAATTGGATGGCTATGACAAACTCTGATTTAATCCCCAGAGTTACCAATACTTTTACAAATAACTGGAAACTCCTTTCTATCTCGTCCAGACAAGTTTGTAAAAAGATTATTAGTCAAGCCTTAGCTGATCCAAATATTGGTAAAAATTTAAAAGGATTACACGATCCAAACGGAAATCAAATCAAGTATTTTGGATTAAAATCCTCAGATGGTATGATTACTGTTGTGTATGTTCTACAAAAAAATAGACTAAGCTTCATAACCACCCAGTTACACCATTAGCCCAAAACAAAGTAAGGATTTATTTACTATTTTCATTTCCCCCACTGCATGGTATAAACTTCTCCCAAAAAAGATTATTTGGAGTCCTTCAGGGAATCAAGCTGATCGCGGAACCAAGAGATTGTTGATCGGTTTCCCATCAAAATAAAGGAATGATGTCCGGAAGAAAACGATCATGAAAATCAAAAGCATTAAAACTAAAATTTTAGTAACCACCTTATCGATTGGGGTCATTGCCATCCTGATCACCAACTGGCAGGCATATCAGATTGCCGAAGACGCCATGGTGGCAACATCTTATGAGCAACTAAAAACAATTCGGGATGCAAAAGCTAGGGAAGTGCGCTCTTTTATTCAGGAAATGCGTATCCTGGTTTTTTCTCACTCTCAGGATCAGAAAGTAGTACAAGCCACGAAGGAATTTCGAGAATCCTTCCATCAACTCCGAGAAAAGCTATCACAAAGCTCCATTCCGCTACAGACCTATGAACAACAATTGCGCACATATTACCAAGACGAGTTTTTGCCGGAATTTGCGGAAATCACAGGAGAAACACCTCCACTGACCAAATACTGGCCCACCACTCCTGTCGCTGAATACCTTCAGTATCATTATATTGCCAATAACCCTTATCCCAGAGAAGACAAAAGGCAATTATACACCGTCAGAGATCCAGAAAAATACTACCACATCGCTTACCATCAAATTCATGAAAAGCATCACGGCCGCCTGTGCACACTGATTGATACATTTGGTTATGATAATCTTTTACTGGCTGACCACGAGACAGGCGATATCCTTTATACTTGCAAAAAAGAAGTGGATTATGCCACGAACTTATTGACTGGCGTTTATCAAAATACCAATCTGGCAAAAATTTTTGAATCAGCTCGCAAGATGGCCATCGATTCTTACGTCAAGATGATCGATTTTGAATTATATCCCCCAGCGAACAACGCACCAGCCGCCTTCATTGTATCGCCCATCATGGATACTTATCAGCAAATAGGAGTATTCATTGTGCAACTCCCTATCCATAAAATCAACAAAGTGATGACCGGCAACTACAAATGGGAAGAAGAAGGGCTTGGAAGAACAGGAGAAACGTATTTAATTGGAAAAGATTTGAAAATGAGAACAGATTCTCGCTTCCTTATTGAAAATCCAGAAGAATTTTTGGCACTGCAAAAGGGACAAGTTGATCCCAAGCTACTCAACCTGATGAGCACTCATGAAACCTCAATCCTTTATCAGAAAATCCAAACAGAAGCAGGAAAAGCTGTCATTCGAGGGGATAGTGGTACCATGATTGTCAACAATTACCGTGGTACCCCGGTGCTGAGTTCTTATAAACCACTGTACATTCAGGATGAAGAGCAACTCAACTGGGCATTGCTTGCTGAAATCAATCAAGATGAAGTCTATGAAGCGGTTGATCAAATTCGTAACCGCATCCTCTTCATCACGCCTTTTTTGACACTGTTCATCATTTTGATTGCTTTGCTGATTGCCCGCAATCTCATTCTTCCCATTCTGAGTTTGACCAAAGGGGCGGAGAAATTAAAAGAAGGCGATTTATCCACACGGGTTTCGGTTTCTTCTCAGGATGAAATCGGTACACTGGCTGCTACATTCAATCAAATGGCCTCCAGTCTCCAACAAACTGAAGAAGCCTTGCGTCTTTCCAATCAAGAAATGCTGTACGACCTCACTCTGGCAGGAGAAGTGCAACGATCCATTTATTCACCAATCACCCCTCCTCCCTATTTGCAGGTAGCCAGCCGCTTCATGCCACACTCCAAAGTGTCTGGAGATGTGTACTATTGTCACCTGCATCACAAAAACACGTTCGATTTCTTTCTGGGAGATGGTACTGGACACGGAGTCTCGGCAGCCTTGCTAACCATCATGGCCAATATGGCACTGGTTGAAAAAGCAGAGGAGGAATCCATCATTGAGATCATCTATTACTTGAATGACATGCTCGATCAACATACTCCAAACGATAAGTTCATATCAGGTTTCTATTTTCGGATCAATGCTGATGGTTTATTGACCTATGTCAATGCGGGCCACCCTGAGGCCCTAGTCATTCCATCAGGGGGTGACTCAACCCGAGGAATCACCACTCTGCCTCCAACAGGCAAGATGATGGGCCTGTTTCCCAGTGACATGTTTCCTTACCATGCAAAAACTTGCCAACTTGAACCAGGTGATCTGGTGTTTGTTTATACTGATGGCATCACAGAATACTCGGATTATGAAGAAAATATTTATGGTACAGAGCGATTTACTGAATTATTGGAAAAATCAAAAGCAGAACCACTGGATGACATTCTGACTCATTTGTTCCAGGATATTGAGACTTTTTCCAATAGTCATCCGGCGGAAGACGATTTAACCATCATGGCATTTCAGTATCAACCAGAAAACAAGGGATAAAGAAACAAATAAAAACATAAAATCACCCTGAAATACCAACTCTCTTCACAATCTCCTGCACAAAGCGGATATTCAACATAGCCTGAGGGACAATCAAAGATTTCATGATATACTCCTGCTCTTTACCATTGGCAGGGTCATTGATCGAGCAATGGTGATTACTACCAATGGGCCCCAATAAATCAACGGTGGGTACATACTGATATGTAAAGTTTCCATCACTGGCCCCACCACGCAACCGGTGCACTTGCACATTCCGTCCATCCAGTTGAGCTGCCGCAACAAGCATGTCCACCAGCTCCTTATTTTTGTCTGTATTTGGCCACGGCGGAAATTCTCCAACCAACTTTACTTTCACTGAGCAGGAAAAATCGTCCAACGGACTCCGCACACTGCCCATCCCAGTCAAACCTAAAATTTTATCCTTGCCCCATTGAAAATCTTCAGGATTATTAGCCCGCAAATCGATACGGCAGGAGGCATAAGCCGGAATTGTATTGGCTGCTGTCCCTCCCTCTATCAAGCCCACAGAGAATGTCATATTTTTGCTATAATCCGTCCAACTTTCAATTTCTTCAACCTTTCGGCATATCTCCCGGATGGCATTTGCTCCTTTTCGGTGAGAATTTCCAGAATGGGCCGATCTTCCAAAAGTCTCTAAATCAAAGCGAGCCGCTCCACACCGGGAAACACAAAGCACTGCTCCTTTTTCATCTTCCAGGTTCATTGCCCCTTCATACACCAGAGAAGCCAATGTCTGTGAATTGATATACTCTCTGGCCAAGGTAGGGAAATCCAGGCAACCAATCTCCTCACTGGCATTGTGCAAAATGCTCCAGGAAATGGATTCAAACAAATCGGGATAGATTTTTCTCAATCCTTTTAAAAACATGTAAATCATGATGGTCCCTCCCTTGATATCTAAGGTACCAGGGCCATAGATCCGATCTCCGTCTTCTCTCCAGCAGTGATTGTTCTCCTTTTCCTCTTCAAGAGGATAGACCGTATCCAAATGAGAAATCAGAATAAGATTATAGTCACTGCTGCCCCTACGGGTGGAAAACAGATGATCCCCACACAAAGGATTGCTGGAAGGCACAAAATGGGATTCAAAGCCTAATTCAGAAAACCAATGGGCATATTGTCGTCCTACTTGATTAACCCCCTCTCGATTGTAAGAAAACGAGTTAATGTCTACAACTTGACGTAACATTTTGATATAATCTTTTTTTAATGCCTCCAGGCATGCTTTTATTCTATCCATTCCCTACTCCTAAAGGTAATATGCACACTACCATTATCTCTGCAGATCAATTATCCCAGTACCTCCAGCACCCTGATTGGCTGATCATCGACTGCCGTTATTCCTTACAAGACAAAAAATATGGCCTCAACGAATATAACAAAGCCCATATTCCTAATGCGATTTATGCTAATCTAAATACCGATTTGTCCGCTCCTGTTGTGGCCGGAAAAACCGGACGCCATCCTTTACCAGAAATAGATGTACTGGTTCAAACTTTTTCCAAATGGGGCATTGATAAAAATGTGCAGGTCGTGGTTTATGACGACACCATCGGTGCTTTTGCCGCACGTCTGTGGTGGATGTTGCAGTGGCTTGGGCATGATCGGGTTGCTGTCCTTGATGGAGGATGGGCACACTGGCAGCAAGCAGGTCTTCCCGTCAATCAAGACCAACCGATTTATCATTGGAGAAACTTTGTGCCTGCTCCTCGTGCAGAACGCCTCATTTCGGTTGATGAAGTGGAAAAAATACTGGATAATCCCAATTATCAGATTTTTGATGCCCGAGCAGAAGATCGCTATCGTGGAGAAAATGAAACCATTGATCCCATTGCGGGCCACATCCCCCATGCGGTTTCTGCACCATTTGTCCAAAACATAGATACCAGTCAGCAATTCCTTTCCCAGGAAAAATTAAAGAGCCGTTTTCAAATGCTCCTGGGAAATACGATGCCTGGCAATGCTATTTTCTACTGTGGATCTGGTGTCACCGCATGCCATAATCTTCTGGCATTAAAGCATGCCGGATTGGGCGATGGAAAATTGTATGCAGGCTCCTGGAGTGAATGGATTACAAATCCTGACCGCTCCATTGCTACCGGATCATGATCCTATCAACCACTGAAGGAAAAACAGCTTATGTCATTATCCCTTTCCCAAGTCGAAACTCAATTATCAACCATGTCAACCTGTCGTGTTGCCATCATTGGAGACATTTGTCTGGATGTCTATTGGCATATTGATGCCTTTTCTTTGCGCTTTTCCCTGGAAACAGGATTACCCACCTATCCTGTTGAGAAAGAGAGATACTATTTGGGTGGTGCTGGCACGATCATCAATAACCTCCTGGCACTCGGTTGTCAACAGTTGGATATATATTCTGTTGTCGGCAATGATCCCTGGGGTAAGGTGGCATCTCAGCTATTGGATCAATCTCAAATCGCTCAAAACCATGTGATTGTCCAGCCTGACTATGCGACATTGGCCTATGTAAAACCCTATCTCATGGCAGAAGAATTAAGACGTTTTGATTTTGGCTCTAACAATCAGATTAATCAAAAAACTGCGGATTCTCTCCTGGAAACACTGCAAACCCATATCGAACACTACGATATCGTGATCGTCAACGAACAAGAGCAGTATGGCATTCACAGTGGGTACCTCCAAAAAAAACTGGGTGACTTGATGAAAAGCCTACCAGAACAAAAGTTCATTGTTGATTGTCGTTACCGCAGCAACGCCTACCCCCACGCCATCCTCAAGATCAATGAACAAGAGGCATGCGCCTTAGCAAAGATAAAAGTCAACAATCCTAAAAATATCGAAGAACCTGAAACCAGACAAGCCCTGGAACAATTATACAAAACACGGAAAAAGAGAATATTCCTCACTCGTGGAAAAGCAGGAAGTATGCTCTGTGAGGAAGGAGAGATCCATGCCATCCCAGCATTTGATGTTCCAGAACCAATTGATATTGTTGGCGCAGGTGATGCTTATCTGGCTTGTTTGAGTTTAGCATTAGCCGCTAATGTTCCTTCCACTGAAGCCGCAACTCTGGCCAATGCGGCGGCGGCCGTCACTGTACAAAAATTACAGGAAACCGGCACTGCTTCTGCTCCAGAAATACTGAAAATCTTTCAAGAAATGCCACTAATGGATTGATTGTACTATACATTTGATTCATATTTTCTTTTCAAATTTTAGACTGGCGATGTATTATTCCGGGACAGTTTCCTCCACTGAGGAGAGGGTGAGGGAGCCCTTTTTTTGCTTTGCGACGGAATGTTCAACTGACGATAAGTCAACGGTAGCGCCGCCTTACACGGCGGCAAAAAAGCCAGCACATAGATCGCGGTCAGCCGGTGCTGCGCTCCCATAGTGATCGATATGGTTAAGTTCTATCACTAACGTTACACTAAGTGGAAGCGTAACTTGTCTCATCTAAAATGGGTAGCCGCCTTTCCTTATAAATTCTTGATATCATTGGCTTCACTGTGTGTCATTTCGACAGCACGGCAAAGCAAGACATCTTTTATATTGGGAGATCCACATGAGTTTCAATCGACGTATTTTTCTCAAAACGGCTGGAGCAACCATCATTTTTGTTTCAACTTTGGGCTGTGGAGGGGGCAGTAGTGGTAGTTCCAACTTGGATGACAATGACTCTGTCACCGACATGAACGATGATTCTGGTACCACCGATCAATATTTCATGCCCGATGAGAGCGAACCGCATAGTGCCACCTGGATGGCTTATGGTGCAACAGCAAATGCTTGGGGAACAACGGGAGTTTATGGCAATAGTCGCTCCATTGCCCGCAAGGATCTCATTCGCATTGCCGCCAATCTTTCTCGGTTCGAACCTGTCAAAATGCTCGTCAGTCACACTAGTGATCTAGCCGAGGCAGAGCAATTTCTGGCTGAGGTAAAAAACGAAACAGTGAACACAACCACCTCATTTGTAGCGGGACAACTCTATACGGGAGGAAAGCCACTCCCTGCCATTGAAGCCGGAGGCTCCATTCAGTTTTTAATTCAGCCAGTCGATGACTTGTGGATGCGAGATACAGGACCCGTCTTTGTGTGGGACTCCGAGGAAAATCTGGCTGGGGTGAATTTTAACTTCAACGGTTGGGGGCAGGAAGATACCGGAGAAGCTGGCTGGAGAAAAGACCCAGCCAAAGCCGCCAATGGAATCCAGGATCAAACGATTGTCAATGATCAACAAGTCGCAGACTATGTTCTCACTCAAACAGGAGCCACCAAGCTGTCGACATGGCTGGTCATGGAAGGTGGAGGCATCGAAGTCAATGGACAAGGCACGGCTGTCTGTACAGAAAGCTGTATTCTCAATGACAATCGAAATCCGGGAGCCAGCAAAGCCGATGTTGAAGCAGAATTGGAGAGGCTTTTAGGGGTCAAAAAAGTGATCTGGCTGCCAGGATTGAAAGCCCAGGACATTACCGATGGCCATGTTGATTTTTACGCACGTTTCGCAGGGCATTCGACCATTGTCTATGCCTTGGACGGAGACCCCCTGTCCCCCGACTATGACGTCACCTTGGAAAACAAAGAAATTTTGGAATCAGCCACCGATG